>DATENJ010000564.1:0-2356 GCA_035275125.1 Actinomycetes bacterium
GGTGTCGGGCCGGCTGGCCGCCGGCGGCCACCCGCTGCTGGCCAACGACCCCCACCTTGGCCTTGACGCGCCCTCGACCTTCTACCCGGTCCACCTCCAGGGCGGCCAGACCGACGCCACCGGCAGCGGCTTCGCCGGGACGCCGGGGGTGATCGTCGGCAACAACCGCTTCATCTCCTGGGGCGCCACCGTCAACCCGATGGACGTCACCGACACCTACGCCGAGCAGGTACGGCCCGACCCGTCGTCGCCCAGCGGCCTGGCCACCGTCTACCAGGGCCAGCTGGAGCCGGTCATCCCCATCCCCGAGACCTTCCGCCAGAACAACCCCGGCTCGGGCACGCCCGACAACCTCAGCGTGGTCCCGGCTGGCGGGGCCATCCCGCCGGCCACCCTGATCGTGCCCCGGCGCAACAACGGCCCCATCATCCAGCTCGACCAGGCCGCCGGGACCGCGCTCAGCGTCCAGTACACCGGCTTCAGCGCCACCAGAGAGCTCGACACCTTCCTGATCTGGGACGACGCCCGCAACCTGGCCGACTTCCGCCGGGGCCTTGAGCTGTTCGACGTCGGCGGCCAGAACTGGGCCTACAGCGACGTCGAGGGCAACATCGCCTACTTCACCAGCGCGGAGCTGCCACTGCGCGAGGACCTCCAGGCCGGCACCGTCAACGGCCTGCCGCCGTTCTTCATCCGCAACGGCAGCGGCGGCAACGAGTGGCTGCCGGCCCGCAACCCCCAGCCCGGCCAGGCCATCCCGTACGAGATCCTGCCGTACTCCGAGATGCCGCAGACGGTCAACCCGCCGGCCGGCTTCTTCGTCAACGCCAACAACGACCCGGCCGGCGTCACCCTCGACAACGACCCGCTGAACCAGCTGCGGCCGGGTGGCGGCATCTACTACCTCAACAACGGCTACGCCGGCATCCGCGGCGGCCGGATCACCGCCATGCTCCGGGCCGAGCTGGCCGGCGACGGCAAGGTGTCGTTCGCCGACATGCAGCGCATCCAGGCCGACACCACCCTGGTCGACGCGCAGTTCTTCGTCCCCCACCTGGTGAAGGCGCTGGCCAGGGGCGCGCTGGACAGCGACCCGACCCTGCGCGGCCTGGCCCGCGACCGGGCCGTGGCCGAGGCGGTCGGCCGCCTGGCCCTGTGGAACCGCCGCACCCCGACCGGCATCGCCGAGGGCTACGACGCCACCGACGTCGACGGCCAGCGCCAGCCCCCGACCCGCCTCGAGCAGGCCAACAGCGCCGCCGCCACCATCTACGCGGTGTGGCGCGGCCAGCTCGTCCAGGGCGCCATCGACGCCCGCCTCGCCCCCTTCGGCGTCCCCGTGCCCGACGGCGAACGGTCCCTGACCGCCCTCAAGCACCTGATAGAGACCTTCGGCACCGGCCGGGGGGTCGGCGCCTCCGGGATCGACTTCTTCGCCGTCGACGGGGTCGCCGACGCCGCCGACCGCCGCGACGTCACCCTGCTCCGGGCCGTCAAGGCCGCCCTGACCAAGCTGTCCGGCCCCGACTTCCAGGCCGCCTTCGGCGGGTCGACCAACCAGGGGGACTACCGCTGGGGCCGCCTCCACCGGGTCACCCTCGACCATCCCATGGGCGGCCCCTTCAACATCCCCCCGGCCTTCGGCGCCTTCCCCCAGCCCCTGGCCGACCTCCCCGGCATCCCCACCGACGGCGGCTTCGAGACCGTCGACGCCTCCACCCACAACATCCGCGCCGACGCCACCAACGAGTTCGGCTTCGGTGGCGGCCCCGCCAACCGCTACGTCAGCGAAGCCCGCGCCCCCGGCGACGTCCACGCCGAATCCAGCCTCCCCGGCGGCGCCAGCGGCGTCCCCGGCACCCCGTACTACGTCAACCTGCTGCCGAGCTGGCTGACCAACGACAGCTTCACCTGGTCGGGCTAGCCAGCGGCCCTGGTCGGGGCAGAATGGGGGCGTGCCCGGCCTGCGCATCGCCATCCTGGGCCCGCTGGAGGTGCGGGCCGGTCCCGACCTGCCCGTTGAGGTGGCCGGGGCGCGGCTGCGGCGGCTGCTGTTGCGCCTGGCGCTCGACCCTGGGCGGGTGGTGACCTCGGCCCAGCTGGTCGACGCGGTCTGGGAGGACCACCCGCCGGCGGGGGCGGCGAACGCGCTGCAGACGCTCGTCTCGCGGCTGCGGCGGCTGCTCCCGGGGGTGCTCGAGTCCTCGCCGAGCGGCTACCGGCTGGCGGTGGACGCCGAGGCCGTTGACGCCGTCCGCTTCGAGGCACTGGCCCTGGCCGGCCGCCAGCAGCTGGGCCGCGACCCCGACCGGGCGCGGGCCCTGTTGGGCGAGGCCCTGGCCTTGTGGCGGGGCCC
>DATENJ010000565.1:0-5525 GCA_035275125.1 Actinomycetes bacterium
GGTCCTGGGGCATCTACGGCTGGTCGCCGACCCCGACGGCGCCGAGCAGGCCAACGAGGTGCGGCATGGGCGGCGGGGCCTGTGGCTGACCCCGACCTTCGACGGCATGGTGGCCCTGGACGGGCTGTTGGAACCCGAAGCCGGCCAGACCCTCCTGGCCGCTTTGGAACCGCTGGCCCGCCCGGCCGACGCCCAGGACAACCGGAGTGGCAGCCAACGCACCGCCGACGCCTTGGCCGAGTTGGCCCGACGGGCCTTGGAGGGTGGCCGGCTGCCGCAGGCGGGTGGGGTCCGGCCCCAGTTGGCGGTGGTGGTGGATCTGGACAGCCTGCTGGGCCGCCCTGGTGGGGTGGGGGGTGAGGTGGGTGGGGCGGGACCGTTGGATCCCGAGGCGTGCCGCCGGTTGGCCTGTGACGGGGCCATCACCCGGGTCCTGGTCACCCGCCACCCCGCCAACCATCGCCCCGGCGACCCGCAGCCATCGATCCCCTCAGGCTCCCCAGCGGAGGGGTTGGCGGGGCGGCTCCAGGCCGCCATGGCGCTGCTGCCACCGATCCTTGGCGGTGCGCCCAGCCAGCCGCTGGATGTCGGGCGGGCCAGCCGGGTCGTCCAGCCCGCCCAACGCACCGCCCTGGCCGTCCGCGACGGCGGCTGTGTCTTCCCCGGCTGCGCCCGGCCGCTGGCCTGGTGCGAAGCCCATCATCTGCTCCACTGGCTCCACGGCGGTCGGACCGACCTGGCCAACCTGGCCCTGCTGTGTCGGGCCCATCATCGAGCGGTCCACGAGGGGGGCTGGCACCTGGCCCGCGGCCCCGACGGCAGCCTCGCCGCGACCCCGCCGTACCGGCGACATCCCGCCGCCCGACGACAACCCACCGCCGCCTGAACCGGCAGCCAGCCTCTGCCTGACCCGGCGGCTGGGCAATTTGGACCCGACCCGGCGGCCACGGAACCCCGACCCGCAGCCTACGGAACCCAGACCTGCGGCCAGGGAGCCCGCCCGACCCGCCGGCCACCAAACCCGACCCGCGGCCACGGAGCCGCCCGACACCGCTGGTCGGCCAGGCGACCCGCCCGACCCGCCGCTCGCCAGACGGCGCACCCGACACGTTCGTTGGTCAGGCGGCCCGCCCGACCCGGATCCCGGACCTACTCCCGCCTAGGGGCCGGGAACGCAGGGGGTCGCGGTCTGGCCGGTGGCGTAGCGGATGCCGGCGAGGAGGTGGGCCAGGTATTGGGGGTCTTGGAAGCTCTCGCTGGTGTGGCCCATGGCGGTGTACCAGGAACGGCCGCCGTCGTAGTCGTGGCACCAGGCGATCGGGTGGTCGGTTCCCATACCGCCGCCGGTGTAGGTCGACTCGTCGACGGTGGCGAGCACCCGGACCCGGGAGCGTGGGTTGGTGGCGAAGTCGTACCACTCGTCGGTGCGTTCCCAACGCGGCGGCAGCTTTCCGGCCAGAGTGGCGTCGGGAGCGGGGTGGACGGTTGCCCGCTGGACGGGCGGGTGGCGGCGGAACCAGGCGCCGACCAGCTCGCCGTACCAGGGCCAGTCGTACTCGGCGTCGGCGGCCGCGTGCACCCCGACCCAGCCGCCTCCGCCCTGGAGGTAGCGCCGCAGGGCGGCCTGCTGGTCGGCGTCGAGCAGGTCCCCGGTGGTCGACAGGAACACCACCGCCCGGTAGCCGGTCAGTCCCTGGCCGATGCGGGCGGGGTCGGCGCTGTCGTCGACCGTGAACCCGTGGTCGGTCCCGAGCCGCCGGATCGCCGCGACCCCGTCGGAGATCGAGCGGTGGCGGAAGCCGGCCGTCCTGGTGAACACCAGCACACGGAACCTCGCCGTGTCGGCCCCGACGGTCGCCCGCGGCGGCGCGGTCGGCTCGAACGGATCAGGGTGCTGCTGGCGGCAGCCGGACCCGGCGAGGACCAGGGCCAGGAGCGCGGCCAGGGCGGCCGCGGCGCGACCCGGTCCGGCTCCCGTCCGGCTCACCTCCTCGCGAACGCGCTGGTCCGGCGGGACCGGCGACTCCGCGTAGGCTAGTCCCTCCCCGTGCCGCCGGCCTCGGCCAGGAGCTCGTCCAGGCGGGCCCGGACCGGGTCGAACTCGGCCGCGCTGTCGGCCATGGCGGCCCACGGGTCGGGCTTGCGGGCCAGGCGGCGGCGCAGGTTGGTCACGGTGTAGGTGCGGGGCTCGACCCGGCCCAGCTCCGACCAGTCGATCGGGGTCGCCACCGGCGCCTCCGGCTTTGGCCGGACCGAGTAGGGGGCGACCACCGTCTGGGCGTAGCCGTTGCGGGCGGTGTCCAGCAGCAGGCGGCCCTGGCGGCTGGCCTTGCGCCACTCGACGCTGAGCCGGTCGGGGTCGCGGGCCGCGACGAGCAGGGCCAGCTCGTCCGCCAGGGCCCTGACGACCTCGACGTCGGGGCCTGGCCGCAGGGGCATGACCACGTGGTAGCCCCTGGACCCGGAGGTCTGGATGAACGGGGTCAGGCCGAGCTCCTCGGACGCCTTCCTGACCGCCCTGGCCGCCGCCCGGACCACGTCCAGCTCCTGGTCGGGGTCGGGGTCGAGGTCGATGATGACCAGGTCGGGCCGGGCCAGGTGCTCGACCGTCGAGGTCCAGGCGTGGAAGGTCACGGTGGACAGGTTGGCCAGGTAGACGACGGTGGCGGCGTCCTCGCAGACCACGTGGTCGACGGTCCCGCCCCGGCCCCGGCGCTCGACGGTGACGGTCCGGACCCAGTCCGGGAAGTGGTCGGAGGCGCCCTGCTGCCAGAACCCCTTGCCGTTGACCCCGTTGGGGAACCGCTGGAGGTTGAGGGGCCGGCCGGCCAGGTGCGGGAGCATGACCTCGGCCACGTCGCGGTAGTAGGCGAGCAGGTCGCCCTTGACCAGGCCGGCGTCGGGGAAGAACGGCTTGTCGACGCTGGTCACCTGGATGGTGCGGTCGCCGACCCGCAGCGACCCGTCCCTCACGAGGCGAGGCATGTGGTCAGCCTACGCCCCGTGAGGGACAGGGTCCGGGCGTCTGCTCAGCTCTTCAGCAGGCGCTGGGCCATCGGCGATGGAATCAGGGCGGCCTTGCTCGGCGCCCCGGCCGCCCGCGCGGCCTGGGTGGCGCCGGCCGGCTGGGCGAACGGCACCACGTCCGGCTGGCACACCGTGCCCTTGGGCGGGACCCGGCTGGTGAGCAGGTAGGCGCTCACGTTGGCGTCGATGCAGGCCGAGGCGAACAGCGAGGTGTGGCCCCAGCCGGCCAGGGTGAGCAGCCGCGAGTTCGGCAGCAGCCGGTCGACGGTGACCGCCCCGTGGTAGGGGGTGGCCGGGTCGAACAGGTTGCCCACGACCAGCACCGGGTTGGCGGTGGTGTGGTTCCAGGGGCCGTCGAAATGGTCGGCGTCCCAGCCTGGCCACGGCTCGCAGGTGCTGCTGGCCCAGGTCCAGGGCCGGCCGAAGTAGGGGAACTGGCGGTCCTGGGCCCGCCCCGCCCGCGACCAGGCGCCGACATTGGACGGGTTGTGGGTCTCGGAGCAGGCGACCCCGGGGAACCCCTCGACGAAGTTGGGGTAGTCCTCCTGCTGGAACGCCGCCGCGAGGCGGGCACGCAGGGCCTTGAGGCCGGCCGCGGCCGTCCTCGGGCTGGTGAGCTCGTCCAGCTGCTGGAGGATCTCGGCCCACTCGGCCCAGCCGACCGGGTCGTACAGCACGCCGAGGGTCGTGCCGATCAGCTCGGCGTAGGTGACCAGGATCGTCTCGCCGGACGCGGGGTCGACGAACTCGACGGGCTCGCGGAGCAGCCGCCTGGCCAGCCGGTCGAAGCGCCGCTGGGGGTTGCCCTGGGAGAAGGCGCAGTTGGGGCCGCCGGCGTCACACAGGCGCAGGAACTCCTGCAGGGTCGCGTACGCGCCCTTGGCGCTGCGCAGCCGGGTCGAGAACGGCAGAGTGCGGGCCTGGTCGCCGCGGCCGGTTGACCAGGCCACCGGGTCGAGGACGCCGTCCACGACCAGGGCCCTGACCTTGCTCGGGAACAGGTTGGCGTAGGTCGAGCCCAGATAGGTGCCGTAGGAGTAGCCGGCGTAGGTGAGCTTGGCGTCGCCGACGGCCCGCCGCAGCAGGTCCATGTCGCGGGCCACGTTGGCCGTGGACATGTGGTCGAGGATCGGGCCGCCGCGCTCGGCGCAGGCCCGGGCCACGGCGCGGTCGGTCTGGATCCAGAGCCGCTCCTCCGCCCGGGTCACCGGGAACTGGAACGGGGTGAAGAAGGCGGCCTCCGCCTCCTCCAGGGAGTCGAAGCAGCGCAGCGGGGTGCTGCGGATGATCCCGCGGGGGTCGAAGCCGACCAGGTCGAAGCGGGCCCTGACCTCGTCGGAGTACAGGAACGGGCCGGCGCCGAAGAGGAAGTCGACCCCCGAGCCGCCCGGCCCGCCGGGGTTGAGGAACAGCGAGCCGATCTTGCGGCTAGGGTCGGCGGCCGGGAGCCGGGCCAGGGCGAGGGTGATCTGCTTACCCTTGGGCCGGTCGTAGTCCAGCGGCACCACGGCCGTGGCGCACTGGAACGCCTCGAGGCCTTCGCCTTCGGCGGCGCAGCTCCCCCAGTCCAGCCGGGGGACGGCCGCCGAGCTGGTGCCGGACGCCGGCGGCGGGGAGGCAGTGGCCGAGGGGACGCTGAAGAGGGTTGCCGCCAGCACGGCCACAAGGGCCGCGAGCACAACCCGGCGGAGCCGGTGCCGCGCGTTCGAGGACTGTGCCAAGACAAGACCCCCTCGGGCATGCACCGGCCACCCCCGACGGGACCGGCGTCGGCCGGATCCTACCTGCTTCCCCTGCTTGGGGATCAAGACCCGAGTGACGGATCTCGACGACGTACGCCGGCTACTGCGGATGGGTCCTGTGCAGGGCACACCGGCCGAAACCGGCCGAACTGGGGATTGACCGAAACCGGACGGTCTGGCAGAGTCCGGATCGACGGCACGGTGGCCTCTTCTATGTCACCGTCGCGGTTGAACGGTAGGCCTGGCGGACACGCCGGGCCGTGCGTCCCGGTCTCTTCCCGTGACTGGGACGTGAGCCGGCCCGCCTCCCGAGGTGGGTCCGGTGATGGAGGTGCCGTTCGGGGGATGGAAGGCCCCGAGGAGAACCGCGGGCCCTGCGCCCGAGGCCTACTCGGGGCTTTCCTCTGCCCCACCGACAATGCTGAGGCTGCCGCCCGGGCGGGCGTGGGTCACGGCCATCACCTCGGCCAGGATGGACAGGGCGATCTCGGGTGGGCGGCGGGCGCCCAGGTCCAGGCCGGTCGGGCTGTGCAGCCGGGCCAGGTCGGCCCCGGCCTCGCGCAGCCGGCCCACGAACCCCTGGGTGTGCCGCCGGCTGCCCATCACCCCGAGATAGCCCGCCTGGCCGCCGAGGAGACCGGTCAGCGCCGGCACCAGGGCGGGGTCGTCGTGGTCGACGAACACCACCGCGTCGCCCGGGCCAAGGCCCCGGGTCGCCTCCTCGAAGCCGGCCGACCCGGGCGGCTCGGCCCGGAC
>DATENJ010000566.1:0-5228 GCA_035275125.1 Actinomycetes bacterium
ACCGCGCCGCCGCCGGGTTCCCCGGACCCCTCCCGACCCTCCGGGGCCGAGAGGCCGACGCCGGTGAGCTCGGCCTGGCCGGGGCTGGTGCGCAGGCGGGCGGCCATGGCGACCGGGCGGCCGGCGGGCACCCCGGCCAGCCAGCCGGCCAGCTCGCCCTTGGCCAGCCGCCGGGCGTCGACCTCGAACCCGGTGTCGACCGGGCCGGTCTCGACCGTGGTCGCGAACAGCCGCTCGCGCAGCGGGTGGAACTCCAGGGTGTCGAACAGCCGGTGGATCTCGGCCCGGTCCCATGGCCCCATGCGCAGGTCGCGGACCCCGACGGGCAGGGGCACGTCGTCGCGCAGCCGCATCAGCTGCTTGTTGCGGAGCACGTCCTCACCGTGGGCGAGCAGGTTCTCCCTGAGCTTGCCCCGCTGCTCCTCGGCGTGGGCGACGACCTCCTCGGCGATGCCATAGGTCTGGACCAGCTTGGTCGCGGTCTTGTCGCCGACCCCGGGGACGCCGGGCAGGTTGTCGGAGGGGTCGCCGCGCAGGGAGGCCACGTCGATGTAGCGCCCGGGCGGGACCCCGTAGCGCTCCTGCACCGCCGCCTCGTCGTAGACGGTGGTGTCGGTGATGCCGCGCCGGGTCATCATCACCCGGATCCCGGCCTCGTCGTCGATGAGCTGGAGGTTGTCCCGGTCCCCGGTGACGACCAGCACCGGCAGCCCCTCGTCCCTGGCCTCTTTGACCAGGGTGGCGATCAGGTCGTCGGCCTCGTACCCGGCGACCTCGACCACCGGGATCCTCAAGGCGGCCAGCACCTCGCGGACCAGCGGCATCTGGGAGCTGAAGTCGTCGGGGGTGGTCCGGCGGTTGGCCTTGTACCCGTCGTAGACGTCGTGGCGGTAGGCCGGCCGGCCCAGGTCGAAGCAGACCGCGATCCGGTCCGGCGAGAAGTCGCCGAACAGCTTTACCAGCATGGTGGTGAAGCCGTAGACGACGTTGGTCAGCTGCCCGGTGGTCGTCTGCAGGTCGCTGGGCAGGGCGAAGAAGGCCCGGTAGGCAAGGCTGTGCCCGTCCAGCAGGACCAGCGGGGACGCGGTAGGCGGTGCGGAGGTGGCCACACAGGCGAGTTTATCAACCGCTCCGGTCGGGACCGATCATGCTGTCCACATTCGAGGTGACACGGCGTCGCATGGTGAGCCGGGTGCCCTCGTCGATCCGCTGCAGGCGCACCTCGTCGACCAGCTGGAGGATCAGCCACAGGCCCCTCCCGCCGGTGTGGAGGACGGGCGGCGGCTCGGCCGGCAGGCGCGGCAGGCGGGGGGTGGGCCCGGCGTCGCGCACCGTCATCTCGACCCACTCGGCGTCGGACTCCACCGTCACCAGCACCTGCTCGCCCCCGCGGGAGCCGTGGCGGATGGCGTTGCTGACCGCCTCGTCGAGGGCGAGGAGCACGTCGGCCACGACCTCCTCATCGACGTCCCCGAGGGTCTTGGCGACCGAGCGCCGGAGGTCCGGGAGCGAGCTGGAGGTGGGCGGCAGCGTCAGGTTCACGGTCCCGCCATACCCCGGTCGCCGACAGGCTCAAACCGGTTGAGCGAGGATCTCGACAGGAACGATACGGATGACGGGAGCGGGCTAGGCTCGTTCCGCGCCGGACATCACCCGGGTGAGCTAGGTGTGAGGAAACCACGCCGAGAGCAGCGAACCATCGTCGCAGGTGGCACCTGCGACGATGCTGAACCCGTTGCGGCACAAGGGATTCAGCCGGTTGACCCCCCACCCGGCCGACTGTTAGCGTGCCGTCAATCGGGGTCCCCACGGGGACCCCGAGGTCCGTCCGGCGCGGGGGTCCGAGGACCGAGTAGAGAACGCGCGCACTCGGGGAAGGTGCGCGAACGGAGCCAAAGGCTCTCGGACCCTCGCCGGACAGGCATCCCCCACCCACAACGGCGGGCAGCCGCGCCCTTCCACGGCGCTGGGGTTCCCCCCGATCTGACAGGCCTCACCCACCCGGGGTGCGCCTCACCCGCACCCGGCGGTGCTGGGGCCCCCGAACGGGAGGGTAACCGACGGGTCAGGAGGGCGCTCGCGGCTGTCCACAACCCAACCCAACCCCAACCCACGGGCCGGGGCGGTCTACTCCTCGCCCAGGTAGGCCTTGCGGACCTGCTCGTTCTCGAGGAGGGCGCTGGCCTCGTCCTCGAGGACGATCCTGCCGGTCTCGATCACGTAGCCGCGGTGGGCCAGGCTGAGTGCCTGGGCGGCGTTCTGCTCGACCAGCAGGACGGTCATGCCCTGGTCGTTGATGTCGCGGATGGTGTCGAAGATGGTCTGGACCACGATCGGGGCCAGCCCCATCGACGGCTCGTCCAGCAGCAGCAGTCTCGGCCGGGCCATCAGCGCCCGGCCCATGGCCAGCATCTGCTGCTCGCCCCCGGAGAGGGTCCCGGCGGCCTGCCTGGCCCGCTCCTTGAGGATCGGGAACAGGTCCATGATCCGGTCCATGTCCTCGCGCTGCCCTGTGGCGTCGCGGCGGATGAACGCGCCCATGTCCAGGTTCTCGCGGACGCTCATGCGCGGGAAGATGCGCCGGCCCTCCGGCGACTGGGCCACCCCAAGTCCGACGATCTCATGCGCCGGGAGCAGGTCGATCCGCTGCCCCTCGTAGAAGATCGCCCCCTCGCCCGGCCGGAGCAGCCCCGACACGGTGCGCAGGGTGGTGGTCTTGCCGGCCCCGTTGGCGCCGATCAGGGAGACGATCTCGCCCTTGTCGACGTGGAAGGACATGCCCTTGACGGCCTCGATGTTGCCGTAGAAGACGTGGATGTCCTTGACGTCCAGCAGCGCCTCGGTCATCTAGGACGCCGCCTTTCCGAGGTAGGCCTCGATGACCTTGGGGTCGCGCTGGACCTCCCGGGGGAGCCCCTCGGCCAGCTTCTCGCCGTGGTCGAGCACGGTGACCCGATCCGAGATCCCCATCAGGAACTTCATGTCGTGCTCGATGACCACGATGGCCAGGCCCTGGCCGCGGATCCGCTGCACCAGGGCGGCCGCCCTGGCCGTCTCCTGCGGGTTCATGCCGGCCGTCGGCTCGTCGAGCAGGACCAGCTTGGGCTCGGTGGCCAGGGCCCTGGCGATCTCCAGCCGGCGCATGTCGCCATAGGGCAGGTTGCGGGCCAGCTCGTCGCCCTTGCCGGCCAGGCCGACGAACTCCAGCAGCTCGGACGCCCGCTCGAAGCTGGCCCGCTCCTCGCGCCGGAACCTCGGCCCGCGGACGACCGAGGAGATGACCCCCTCGCGGGTCCGGCAGTGCCGCCCGACCAGGACGTTCTCCCGGGCGGTCATGTTGGCGAACAGCCGGAGGTTCTGGAACGTCCTGGCGATGCCGAGCTTGGTGATCCGGTCCGGGGGCAGCCCGTTGAGCCGCTGACCCTGGAACAGGATCTCGCCATCGCTGGGGGCGAACATGCCGGTGATGCAGTTGAAGAAGGTGGTCTTGCCGGCCCCGTTGGGCCCGATCAGCCCGATGATCTGGCCCGGCCCGACCTTGAGGTCGACCTCCCGGACGGCCACGAGGCCGCCGAACCGCCGGGTCACCTTCCGTGCCTCCAGGATCGGCGGCTGGCCGTCGAGCGGCTGCGGGCCAGGCTCGGCGGTGGCGGGAGGGCCCAGGTCGTCGCCGCTCATGTGCCGCTCCTCACGTCGAACAGCTGCTGGGACTCGGCGGCGGCCGTCTCGTCGGTGGCGTGCAGCTCGCGCCGGCGCCGGGCCGAGGGCAGCAGCCCCTCTGGCCGGAACCGCATGATCAGGATGAGCGCGAACCCGAAGACCAGGAACCGGATGTCGGAGAACTCACGCAGCTTCTCGGGCAGGAACGTCAGGATGAGCGCGCCAAGGATCACCCCTGGCGGGTTGCCGAGCCCGCCCAGCACCACCATGGCCAGGATCAGCACCGAGAACGGGAAGGTGTAGGAGTCGGGCGACACCTGGGTGAGCAGGTGGGCGTTGACCGCCCCGGCCATGCCAGCGAACCACGCCCCGGCGGCGAAGGCCAGCAGCTTGATGATGGTGGTGTTGATGCCCATGGCGGCGGCCGCGACCTCGTCCTCACGGACCGCGATCCAGGCCCGCCCGATGCGCGAGTCGTTGAGCCGGTAGATCACCGAAAGGGTCAGCGCGATCAGCGCCATCAGCAGGTAGAAGTAGACCGAGTTGCCGCTGATCTCGAACCCGGCGAACGTGAAGCCGTCGCCGATCGACCAGCTCCCGATCACCGGGTCGGGGATGGAGGAGATGCCGTTCGGGCCCCTGGTGATGGGGTCGAGGTTGTTGAGGGTGATGCGGACGATCTCGCCGAAGCCGAGGGTGACGATGGCCAGGTAGTCGCCGCGCAGGCGCAGGGTCGGCGCCCCCAGGAGGATCCCGAAGATGGCCGCGACCACGGGCGCGACCACCAGCACCACGAGCAGGAACGGGATGTGGAAGTTCAGGTTGGTGAGCAGGGCGTTGCCGGTGAGGGCGGCAACGTACGCGCCGATGCCGAAGAAGGCGACGTAGCCCAGGTCGAGCAGCCCGGCCGAGCCGACCACGATGTTCAGCCCGAGGGCGGCCAGCACGAACAGGCCGGCCTGGGCGGTCACCTGGATCCAGAAGGTGTTGCCCTCCTGGGTGAACGGGAACAGCAGCAGCAGCACCGCCACCAGGGCGATCGCGAACCCCTCGTTGCGGCGGAACGGGCCGGCCAGGCCCTTGAACACCCCGAGGGTGGAGAGGGTGGTCGCCAGGGCGGTGAGGGCGGTGAAGAAGCCGAGGAACTCGCCGGCGTCGTCGATCTCGATGCCGATGATGAACACCCCGTAGGCGACCAGCGCCGCCGCCACCACCACGGCCAGGTCGACCAGCATCGACCGCCTGGCCCAGGGCTCGGCCTTCTCCGCCGCCGGCGCCGACAGCAGGCCCCGGCCGGCCAGCCATACCAGCACGCCGCCGGCCATGGTCACCCAGGGGCCGGGCCCGATCCGGCCGAGCTCCGCCTCAAGGAACAGCACCAGGCTGGACGACCAGAGCCCGGGCAGGACGGCCAGGCCGATGCCGAGGCGGGCCAGGGCCTGGCCCTGGGTCGAGGTGCGCGACCGGTCGCGCAGCACCAGCAGCCCGTAGGCCGTTGCGACCAGGGCGAGCAGCAGCGACCAGGTCCGGACCCCGCCGATGCCGTAGTCGGCCAGCCGCCCGGTGAG
>DATENJ010000567.1:0-8192 GCA_035275125.1 Actinomycetes bacterium
CGCGCGGCCATCAGGCCGCCACCCGCTCGCCCAGCAGCCCTGTCGGCCGGAACACCAGCACCAGGATGAGCACGCCGAAGGCGAACACGTCCTGCCACTCCCCGCCCAGGTAGGCGGCGCCGAAGGTCTCGAGGATGCCGAGCAGGAACGCCCCGAGGACGGCGCCGGCGATGTTGCCGATGCCGCCGAGCACGGCCGCCGTGAATGCCTTGAGGCCGGCGATGAAGCCCATGAAGAAGTTGATCTGGCCCAGGTACATGCCGGCCAGGACCCCGCCCACCCCGGCGAGGGCGGACCCGATGATGAAGGTCAGGGCGATGATCTGGTCGACGTTGATGCCCATCAGCCTTGCCGTGTCCGGGTCCTCGGCGGTGGCCCGCATCGCCTTGCCGAGCCGGGTGGTCCGGATGAACGCGGTCAGGGTGAAGGTCAGCAGCAGCGCCAGCCCGACCATGAACACCCACAGCAGCTGGATGTTGGCCCCGGCGATCTGGAACGAGGTGTTCGGGAACAGGTCAGGGAAGGCCAGCTGGCCGCGCGAGTAGAACACCGCCACCAGCTGCTGCAAGGCGAAGCTCGCCCCAAGGGCGGTGATGAGTGGTGCTAATCGTGGTGCGTGGCGCAGCGGCCGGTAGGCGAACCGCTCGAGACTCACCCCCACCACCGGCGTCAGGAGGGTGGCCATCAGCAGCACCACCACCAGAGCGACCAGCGAGGTCCCGCTCCATCCGAAGGTGCTGGCCCCGAGGTTGAAGGTCCAGAGCCCGATGAACGCCCCCAGCATGTACACCTCGCCGTGGGCGAAGTTGATCAGCTGGATGATGCCGTACACCATCGTGTAGCCAAGGGCAATGAGCGCGTAGTACGAGCCTTTGGTCACGCCGTTGGCGAGTTGCTGGACGAACTCGTCCAAAGCGCCCTCCCGAACCCGATGGCCGACGCTCCAGGGGCGGGCGCCGCGCCAGGTTGTCGGCGCGGCGCCGCCCCTCGGAGCAGGTCGGCGAAGTTGGCTCCTAGGTCTCGAACGCTCCCGAGAACTCCGGCGTCCACTCCTTGCCTGTGGCCTTGTAGACGGTCAGGGCGCGGTTGCTGGTGTCGCCGTACTCGTCGAAGGAGTGCTCACCGGTGACGCCCTGGAAGCCCTGGGTGGCACCGACGGTCTTGACGACCTCCGGCCGGGCCGCCTCGACGGTGTCCGCGCTGGGAAGCGCCTTGGCGAGGCCCTGGATGATGATGTTGGCCGCGTCGAAGGACTGGGCGCCGTAGGCGCTGTAGCTCTCCTTGAAGCCGGCCGCCTCGTAGTCGGTGACGAACTGCTTGGCGCTGTCCAGCTCCGAGACCGGCTCGCCGATCGAGGTCGCGAGGGTGCCCTCGCCCTTGTCGCCGGCGCCCTTGAAGAAGTCCGAGGCGTAGATGCCGTCCCCGCCCATCAGCGGGCCCTTGAAGCCGCGCTCCTTGAGCTGGGCCGCCAGCGGGCCGGCGGCCGGGTACTCGCCGCCGTAGTAGACCATGTCGGCGTCGGTGCCGATGACCTGGGTCACGACCGCGCCGAAGTCGCGGTCGTTCTCGTTGACGGTCTCGGTGCCGGCGATCTTGCCGCCCTTCTCCTTGAACCGCTGGGAGAAGGTCTGGGCCAGGCCCTGGCCGTAGGTCTTCTTGTCGTGGATGACGAAGGCGGACTTGAAGCCGCCGTCACCCAGCGCGTAGTCGGCCGCGAACGGGCCCTGGAAGCTGTCGGTGGTGGCCACCCGCATGTAGGTCGGCCAGACCCGCTGCGGGGCGTCGTCCGGCTTGGGCCCGCGGGTCAGGGTCGGGTTGGTGTTGGCCGGCGAGATCTGGGTGATGTTCGCCTTGGACAGCACCGGCGCCACCGACTGGGCGACGCTCGAGTTCAGCGTCCCCACGACGGCCGCGACCTGCGGGTCGGAGGCCAGCTTGTTGGCCGCGTTGGCCCCGGTCGCGGGGTCGGCGGCGTCGTCCTCGGCCGCCAGGACGACCTCGTACCCAGGTACCGTGCCCTTCTCGTTGGCTTGGCGGACGGCCAGGTCGACCGAGTTCTTGATGCCAAGGCCCAGCTCGGAGAGGTTCCCGGTCAGCGGCGCGATGACGCCGATCTTGACGGTCTTCTTCTCTTCCTGACTGTCCCCGCCGCCGCTGTCCCGGCTGCAGCCGGCGACAACGAGGAGCAGCGCTCCGAGCACGGTGACCGACTGAAGGACTCTGCCCTTCAAGGTCATGTTCCTTCCTCCTGTCGCGAGCCCCGTTGGTTCTGGCGCCGACGACGGCCGGGGCTGCCGCGCGAGACGCTCGATGACTCGCGACCCCAGCCATCGTCCGAGGAACGTCCCACCCAGGCTTCGGGCCAGGTCGCGACCGGCAAGACTGTACCGCAACCGGAGCACGGAGACACGAGCACCATTCCCACCGCCAACCCGCAGGCAGTGCCGCCCGCAAGCGACCTCGGCCAGGCCCCCGATCGGGGTGTGTTCACCTCCGGGCGTCCGTCAGGTAGTGTTCGCCACCTATGCCGGAGTTGCGACACTGATCCCGCAGTGTCGGACCCGGGCGGCTGGACGGGGATGGTCCCCCTCGCCGAGTCTGCAAGGAGGCAGCGGATGCGAAAGCTGACAATCGTGGCGGTGGCGTTGCTCACCGCCCTGCTGGCGCCCAGCCCGGCGCTGGCCGTCGACGACGTCAACACCCAGCGGCTGCGGAACGCCGTGACCGTCGGCGGCATCCTGGCCCACGAGCGGGTCCTCCAGCGGATCGCCAACCGCAACGGCGGCACCCGCGCCTCTGGCACCCCCGGCTACGACGCCTCGGCCGACTACGTCGCCGGCCGTCTCAAGGCCGCCGGCTACAAGGTCAGCGAGCAGGAGTTCACCTTCCCGTTCTACCGGGAGCTCTCGCCGGCCGTGCTCGAGCAGGTCACGCCCACGCCGACCACCTACGAGACCGGCACCTATGACTTCTCCGGCACCGGCGACGTCACCGGGACCCTGGCCACCACCAACGACGTGGTGATCCCGCCCAACCCGACGCCGCCGCCGAACTCGACCTCGGGCTGCGAGCCGGGCGACTTCACCCCCGCCCCGGCCACGCCGGCGGTGGCGCTCATCCAGCGCGGCACCTGCACCTTCGAGGACAAGGCCAACAACGCCATCGCCGCCGGCTACGACGCGGTGATCATCTTCAACGAGGGCAACCCAGGTCGCGAGGACCTGTTCATCGGCACCCTCGGCAACCCCTTCGACATCCCGGTGGTCGGCCTCAGCTTCGCCGACGGCGCCGCCCTGGTCGCCCAGCTCCAGGCCGGCGACACGGTGACCATGCACGTGGCCACCGAGACCGAGATCGACCCGACCCGCACCACCCGCAACATCATCGCCGACTCCCCGACCGGCAACGCCAACCACGTCGTGGTCGTCGGCGCCCACCTCGACTCGGTCATCGCCGGCCCGGGGATCAACGACAACGGCAGCGGCACGTCGACCATCCTCGAGATCGCCGAGGAGATGGCCAAGCTCGGCATCAAGAACCGCCAGATGGTCCGCTTCGCCTTCTGGGGCGCCGAGGAGCTGAACCTGCTCGGCTCCGAGCACTACGTCGAGACCCTCAGCGACGACGACCTTGGCAAGATCGTGGCCAACCTGAACTTCGACATGCTGGGGTCGCCGAACTACGTCCGCTTCGTCTACGACGGCGACGGGTCCGACACCCCGACGGCCGGCCCGCCGGGGTCGGCGCAGATCGAGGACATCTTCAACAAGTACTTCGCCAGCCAGGGCCTGGCCAGCGAGCCGACAGCGTTTGACGGCCGTTCCGACTACGGCCCGTTCATCGCCGTCGGCATCCCCGCCGGTGGCCTGTTCAGCGGGGCCGAGGGCGAGAAGACCGCCGAGGAGGCGGCCGTCTACGGCGGCACCGCCGGCGCGCCCTACGACCCCTGCTACCACCAGGCCTGCGACACCACCAACAACCTCAACACCAAGGCCCTGTTCGAGCTCGGCGACGCCGCCGCACACGCCACCATGACCCTCGCCCGGTCCCGGACCGGCCTCTTCGAGGACGGCTCGTTCCGGGCTGGCGCCCGTTCCACAGCCGCCGCGTCCGCCAAGGCCCTCGCCTTCAGCGGTCCCCAGGCGGTCCGCTAGGCATCGCGGTCCGGGAGGGACGACGGCTCGTCCCTCCCGGGCCCCGGACTAGCTGGGCTCGACGCCGATCACGACGTTGCCGACCTTCTGGCCCGCCTCGACGTACCGGTAGGCCTCGACGATCTGGTCCAGCCGGTATCGCCGGTCGACGAGCGGCCTGAACTCGCCGGACTCGAGCAGCCCCCTGAGCTGCCGGGCCATCTCCTGGGACTCCCTTGGAATGGGGAACATGACCCGCTTGCCACGAGACAGCGGCGTGACCAGGGCCAGGATCGGGTTCTGGGACAACGGGCCGAGATCCGAGGAGAGATAGATCCCGCGTGGTTTCAGGAGTCGCCGGCAGCGGCCGAAGGAGCTCTTGCCCACGGCGTCCAGGACCACGTCGTAGGTCTGCTCGTCCTTGGTGAAGTCCTCGGCCGTGTAGTCGATCACCCGGTCGGCGCCCAGCCCCCTGACCAGCTCCACGTGCTCGGTGCCGCAGACCGCGGTCACCTTGGCGCCCAGGTGCTTCAGGAGCTGGACCGCCGCCGAGCCGATGGCGCCGGTGGCACCGTTGACAAGGACGTCCTGCCCCTCGTGGATCCTCGACCTCCGGATCAGCGACAGAGCGTAGTGCGAGCCCTCGGTGCCGGGAGCCGCCTCCTCGAACGTCAGCCCGCCCGGTATGGTCGCGACCAGCCCGCCCTCGGGCGTCACCAGGTACTCGCCGTGCCCGCCGAGCGTGCTCCCGTTGAACCCGAACACCCGGTCGCCGACCTCGAACGACGTGACCCCCCGACCGACCGCCTCGACCTCTCCCGCGAACTCGTTCCCAAGAATCGTCACCCTCGGCCTGGTGAGCCCGGTGAACAACCGCACGAAAAACGGCTTGGCCGCCCGCAGACCACAGTCCGTCCGGTTCACCGTCGTCGCATGAACCCTGACCAGCAGCTCGTTGTCCTTGGGGACCGGCTTCTCCACCTCAGAGATCCGCACCACATCGGGGGGCCCGTACCTGGTGTGCACCGCAGCCTTCATGGCGGAACTCTAGCCACAGCACAAGGTTCGATAGCAACCCAACCGCCGTCACGAGCCCTGTCCTCGGATGTCGGCCGACACGTTCATGAAGACGAGGGCAACTTCCGCTCTCGACCGCTCTTCGGTACCCTCCTGGCGGATAGGCCCGAGTGCTGGAATCGGTTTACAGGATCGCCTCAAAAGCGATTGCCCGTAAGGGCATGCGGGTTCGAGTCCCGCCTCGGGCACCACCTGTGCGGCCGACGGGTCGTGGGTGGGCGCCGCTACGATGCCCTTCCCCTTGAGGATCCATCGGAGGTTTGAGGTATGCGCTATCCCCCCGCACGACGGCTTGACCTGGTTGAGGAGCTGCACGGCTTCCGGGTCGCCGATCCCTACCGGTGGCTCGAGGACGCTGAGGCCGACGAGACCGAGGCGTGGAGCAAGGCCCAGGACGAGCTGCTGGGTGAGTGGATGGAGGGGCGGCCGGGGCGGGAGGCGGTCCGGGAGCGGCTGGAGCGGCTGCTCGGGGCCGGGCTGGTGTCGGTGCCGGCGCTCCGGGGCGGGCGGGCGTTCTTCGAGCGGCGCCGGGGCGACCAGCAGCACCCGGTGCTGCTGGTCCGGGAGGCCGACGGGACCGAGCGGGCGCTGATCGACCCGAGCGCCCTGGCCGACGACGACACCATCACCCTCGACGGCTGGGTCCCGTCGCTGGAGGGCGAACGGCTGGCCTACTTCCTGTCCCAGGGCGGCGACGAGGAGGCCTCGCTGTTCATCATGGACGTGGCCAGCGGCGAGACGGTCGAGGGCCCGATCGACCGGACCCGCTACTGCCCGCTGGCCTGGCTGCCCGGCGGCGACACCTACTACTACGGGCGCCGGCTGCCCGCCGACGCCGTCCCCGAGGGCGAGGCCGCCTTCCACCGGCGGGTCTGGCGCCACGACATCGGCAGCGACCCCGACGGCGACCTGCTGGTGTTCGGCGAGGGCCGGGAGAAGACCGAGTACCACTCCCTGCGGGTGTCGCTCGACGGCCGCTGGCTGCTGGTCGGGGCGGCGGCCGGGACGGCGCCCCGCAACGACCTGTACATCGCCGACCTGGCCGGCGACGGGACCCTGGTGCCGATCCAGGAGGGGGTCGACGCCGAGACCGACGGCCGGGTCGGGACCGACGGCCGCCTGTACCTCCACACCAACCTGGACGCGCCCCGGTTCCGGATCGCGGTGGCCGACCCGGCCCGGCCGGAGCCGGCGGCCTGGCGCGACCTGGTGCCCGAGACCGACGACGTCCTCGCGGGCTACGCCCTCACCGACGACGCCGTGGTGGTCGCGTTCAGCCGCCACGCGGTCGGCCGGGTCACGGTCCACGACCGGGAGACCGGCACCCCGAGGGCCGAGGTCGAGCTGCCGGGACCGGGGTCGGTGCTCGGCGTGTCCGCCCGCCCCGAGGGCGGCGACGAGGTCTACCTCGGCTACACCGACTTCACCACCCCGCCCCGGGTGTACCGCTACCAGGTCGGCGAGGGGAGGCTGGAGCTGTGGATGGACGCCCCCGGCCAGGTCGACCTCCTGGCCGGGGTGACCACCCGGCAGGAGACCTACCGCTCCAAGGACGGCACCGAGGTGCGGCTGTTCCTGCTGCACCGCGAGGGGCTGACCCCCGACGAGGCCCGGCCGACGATCCTGTACGGCTACGGCGGCTTCAACATCTCCCTGACCCCGGCGTGGAGCGCGGTCACGGCCGCCTGGGTCGAGCAGGGAGGGGTGTACGCGATCGCCAACCTCCGCGGCGGCAGCGAGGAGGGTGAGGCCTGGCACCGCGACGGGATGCGGGCCAACAAGCAGCACGTGTTCGACGATTTCGCCGCCGCCGCCGAGCACCTGATCGCCGGCGGCTGGACGTCGCCGGAGCGGCTGGCCATCGTCGGCGGCTCCAACGGGGGGCTGCTCGTCGGGGCCGCCCTGACCCAGCGGCCGGAGCTGTTCGCGGCCGTGGCCTGCAGCGCCCCCCTGCTCGACATGGTCCGCTACGAGCGCTTCGGGCTCGGTGAGACCTGGAACGACGAGTACGGACGGGCCGACGACCCGACCGAGCTGGGCTGGCTGCTCGGCTACTCGCCCTACCACAAGGTGGTCGAGGGGACGGCCTACCCGGCGGTGCTGTTCACCGTCTTCGACTCCGACACCCGGGTGGACCCGCTGCACGCCCGCAAGCTGTGCGCCGCCCTCCAGGCCGCGACCAGCTCGGACCGGCCGATCCTGCTCCGCCGCGAGCGGCAGGCCGGCCACGGCGCCCGCTCGGTCCGCCGCACCGTCGAGCTCCATTCCGACATCCTGACCTTCCTTGCCGCCCAGGTCGGCCTGGAGCTGGGAGCCGCCGACGGCGCCTGAGCGGCCGCGACCTACCGGCGGGCGGTGTGGACGGCGGTCGCCAGCTCGGCGGTGAAGGTGTGGAGGCCGGGCACACCGGCTTCGGCCAGGCGGTGGACCAGGGCGGTGCCGACGATGGCGCCGTCGGCGAAGCGGGCGACGGCGGCGGCCTGGTCGGCGGTGGAGACGCCGATGCCGGCGCAGACGGGGAGGTCGGTGTGGGCGCGGACCCGGCCGACGAGCTCCTCGATCCCGGCCGCCAGCGAGGCTCGCAGGCCGGTCACGCCCAGGGAGGCCTGTGCGTAGACGAACCCTCGTCCGGCCTTGGCCACCGCGGCCAGCCTGGTGTCGCTCGAGGTGGGGGCGGCCAGGAACACCGGGGCGATCCCGGCGGCGCCGGTCGCCTCCAGCCACTCCCCCGCCTCCTCGGGGGGCAGGTCGGGCACGACCGCCCCACAGGCGCCGGCGGCGGCCAGCTCGGACGCGAACCGCCGTGGGCCGCGGTGGGCGACCAGGTTGTAGTAGACGAGCAGGACCACCGGGGTGTCGACGCTGGCGGTGAGCTCGCTGAGCAGGCCCAGCACGTCGTCGAGGCGGGTCCCGGCGTCGAGGGCGGCGGTGACCGCCCGCTGGATGACCGGTCCGTCGATCAGCGGGTCCGAGTAGGGCGGG
>DATENJ010000568.1:0-2495 GCA_035275125.1 Actinomycetes bacterium
ACGGCCGCATCACCTCACATCCGGTCGGGCGCGATGCGCCCGCACCATGATCCCTCATCCACGAGGGCGTCGGGCTCGGGTGGGGCGGGATCATCCTTTTTCGCGGCGTCTCCCAGCCATGGGGGCTTGTCCACGATCGCCGCCCGCCCGGATCCGACGGGCCGGTCGCGATCCGGCCCGCGGATGACGTCGTAGTTCTTGCCGCTCACGCCTTGAAGGCGGCCCCTTGCGGGACGACGGCTTGGGTCGTGTAGCGCCAGAGGGCCACCAAGAGCTTGCGGGCGAGCGCCACGATCGCGATCCGACGGATCCTCCCCCGCCCCTGGCCGACGCGCTCCCGGAACCAGGCGCTCAGGGCGGAGTCCGGCTGGTGGCGGAGCCAGAACCAGGCGAGCTCGACCAGGGCGTGGCGCAGGCGGCGGTTGCCGCTCTTTGAGATGCCCTGCTCACGGTCGGTCCCACCGCTCTGCCACGGGCTCGGCGCCAATCCTGCATAGGCCGCGATCTGCCGTCGATTGGAGAAGCCGCGGTACAAGGCCTCCAGCCAGATCAGCGAGCCGAGCTCGGGGCCGATCCCCTTGAGCCGCACGAGGACGGCGGCCGCCGTCTCCGGCGCAGGGTCCGACGTCATGCCAACCAGCGCGTCGCGCTCACGCTCGACCACGGCCATTTGCGAGACGACCAGGTCGACCCGCTCGATCTCCCGGCGGATCTCCGCCTTGAGCCGTTCCGGCAGGGGACGCCCGTCCCCGGTCCTGAGTGCGTCGAGACGGGCTAGACGATCCTTCCGGAGCGGGTCGTAGTCGGCAATGCCTTGGCCCGCGAGCAGCCCCTTGATCCGGTTCGTATGCTGGGTTCGCTCCTTGAGCAGCGTGCCGCGCTCACGCGTCAGGCGGCGACGGTCCTCCTCGTCCGGGCTTGGCGGTCGCACCATCGAGCAAACCCGCCGCTCGCCGCGTGCCCAGGCCATGAGCGTGCGCAAGAGCATCTCGCCATCGATCACATCCGTCTTGGCCCGACGATGTCGCCGGTCGACCGCGATCGAGGCCGGGTCGACGACATGGCTCTCGATCCCGTTGGCCTCGAGCAGGCGATGGAGCCAGAAGCCATCGAGGCCCGCCTCCTGAATGACGACCACCTGAACCGCCATCCCACCGCGCCGCTCAGCCGATGCTCTCAGCCGGCCGAGAAGGTTGAGCAGCGCGCCACCATCGCCGCCGCTCACCACATGCTTCGACAGCTTCTCACTGCCGGGTGCGCTTACCGTCACGAGCCACCGTGACTTGCTCAGTTCAAGCGACGCAAAGAGCTTGGTATCGTTTACCCGGACGACGGTCTGCAGCGCGGTTGCGAGGTGATCGGTCGTCATCGGTTGCCTCCATGCTGGTGTGCGGCAACCTCAGCCTACCAAGCCAGGCCGCCGTCCAGCCGCATGGGATCTTTTTCCGCGACCCGGTCGAGGCTGGCGACGACTGCCTTGAGCCGGCCCTCGAGCCGCAGCCCCGAGGCTGCGAGCGGCGGCTGCCCATCGTCGGTGATGGCGCTGCGGACCGCCGCGCAGTAGCCGCGCACCCCTCGCGCCTCAGCATCGTCTCGGTCCTCCACGGCGCGCTCGATTGGCCGTACGCCACGGATCCGCTTCTTCAGCTCCTTCTTGGCGTGCCGGTCGGCCTCGAAGATCGGGTGTGCGGCCTCACGCAGGTAGTGGAACTGGCAGAGCTGGTGCGGCACCCCGGGCAGAGCCAGCCGCACCGCCCGGCGGACCGAGTGCTGGCCGTCGCTGATCACGCCGGTGACTGGCACACCAACCTTCGCCGCGACCTCGCGCAGCAACGCGGCCAGGTCCTCGCTCGTCGAGGACAGCAGGCTTCTGGCAAGCAGGACCTCGCCCGACAGGCACTCGCGCACGACCCACAAGACCTCGTGGCCGACATCCGGCTGGAGGCCATCGAGCGCCAGGATCACCCGGCCCTGCCCGACCAGGGCCGCCCGCAGCCGGTCGTCGTCGGCCAGCGAGGTCGCCATGAGCTCATCGTAGCGGTCGAGCAGGTTGGTGACCGTCCGCTCCGCGATCACCACCCCGCGCTCGCGCAAGACGCCGTGCATCTCCGGCACGCTCTTGTGCTCGCGATAGCGCAAGGCACCGATCAGGGCGATGATATCGAGCCCAAACTCGTGCTGCGGCAGGACGAGGCTACCCTCACCCTCAGGCCGGTACGGTCGGCGATGGTGCTGACAACCCGGGGTCTCACAGCGCCGGATCTGCAGCCGCAGGTGGACCAAGCCTCCGAGCGTCACCACCGTGCGCTGGTTGTCGTAGCGGTAGCGCAGCCGACGTCCGCAGCCCGGACAGTACCGGCGGATCGGCGCCAGAATCTCCTCGCGATCGGCCTGCCCACGCGCTGCACTCCTGGTCATCACCGATTTCCCCGCCCCAAGCCACTCCAAGGAGATCAACAGCCAGCCAGCTTTGCCGGTCTAGAAAAAAGCCTTCG
>DATENJ010000569.1:0-5811 GCA_035275125.1 Actinomycetes bacterium
GGGCCTGGCTGTGGCCGCTGGTCCGGCCCCACCGGAGGCTGGTCGCGCTGGCCTCGGCCGCGGTGCTCGTCCAGACAGGGGCCGTCCTGGCCATGCCGTACCTGGTCAAGGTGGCAATCGACCAGGGCATCGTGCCCAAGGACCTGGGGGTGATCAACCGGGTCGCGCTGGCCTACCTGGTCCTGGCCGGCGTGCAGTTCCTTGCCGGCCGGCTCGAGATCGAGACCGTGGCCAGGGCCGGGCAGCGGGTGCTGTTCACCGTCCGGACCAAGCTGTTCCGCCACCTCCAGACCCTCTCGCTCGACTTCTACGAGCGCGAGCGGACGGGCAGGCTGGTCGCCCGCATGACCGCCGACATCGACGCCATGAGCGACCTGGTCACCGACGGCCTGGTCACGCTCGTCACCGCGCTCATCACCATGGTCGGGGTGGCGGTCATCCTGGTCTTCATGGACTGGCAGCTGGCCCTGGCCACCCTGGTCGTCGCCCCACTGATCGCCCTGGCCGCCCGGGTCTGGCGGCGCTGGTCGGCCGACGCCTACCGCCAGGTCAGGGAGACCCACAGCGTCGTCACCGTGCAGCTCCAGGAGGCGCTGTCGGGGGTGCGGGCGATCCAGGCGTTCCGGCGCGAGCGGGCCACCGCCGCCGGCCTGGAGGAGGCCAACCACGCCGAGCGGGTCGCCCACTGGCGCACCATCGGCCTGGCCTCGTTCTTCTTCCCCGGGATCGAGTTCCTGGGCACGGCCGCCACCGTGGTCGTGCTCGGCGTCGGCGGGCAGCGGGTCCTCGGAGGCGACCTGGAGATCGGCGTCCTGGCCGCGTTCCTGCTCTACCTGCGCAGCCTGTTCGACCCGGTGCAGCAGCTCTCCGAGCTGTACGACAGCTTCCAGTCGGCCACCGCCGGGGCCGAGCGGGTCGGCGCCGTGCTGGCCGAGCAGCCCTCGGTCCGTGAGGCCCCCGACCCGGTGCCCCTCCCCGACCCGCGCGGCGACGTCCGCCTCGAGGACGTCTGCTTCGCCTACGACCAGGGGCCGCGGGTCCTGCACGACGTCGATCTCCAGGTGGACGCCGGGACGACCCTGGCCCTGATCGGGCCGACCGGGGCGGGCAAGTCGACCGTGGCCAAGCTGATCGCCCGCTTCTACGACCCGCTGGGCGGCCGGATCACCCTGGACGGGGTCGACCTGCGCCAGGTCCGCCTGGCCGACCTGCGCCAGGCCATGGGCTACGTGCCCCAGGAGGGGTTCCTGTTCTCGGGAACCGTCCTCGACAACATCCGCTTCGGCCGGCCGGACGCGACCCGGGCCGAGGTCGAGGCGGCCGCCCGCGCGGTCGGGGCCGACCAGGTCATCGCCGGCCTGCCCGACGGCTACGACACCCAGGTCGGCGAGCGGGGGGCGCTGCTCGCCGCGGGCGAGCGCCAGCTGGTCGCCTTTGCCAGGGCCTGGATCGCCGACCCGGCGCTGCTGATCCTGGACGAGGCCACCAGCAACCTGGACGCGGCCTCAGAGGCCCGCACCACCGACGCCCTCCAGCGCCTCCGCTCGGGCAGGACCACCATCATCATCGCCCACCGCCTGACAACGATCGCCCAGGCCGACCAGATCGCCGTGGTCTCCGACGGCCGCATCGTCGAGTCCGGCACCCCGGCCGAGCTCCGCGCCCGCGGCGGCCGCTTCGCCGACCTCTACGGCCGCTGGCTCGCCGGCGCCGCCTGAGGCCGGCGTTGTGCACCACCATGGCGGCCGATAGCTCCTGACCTGCGCATATTCGGCTGTCGGCCGGCCAACGTATGCTCGCGACCGGACCCCCGACGCGAGGGAGCTCCTCATGGCCAAGCTGATCTACTCGGCGCTCGCATCGCTCGACGGCTACGTCGCGGACGAGGACGGCAACTTCGACTGGGCCGAACCAGACGAGGAGGTGCACCGCTTCGTCAACGACCTCGAGCGGCCGGTCGGGACCCACCTCTACGGGCGGCGGATGTACGAGGTGATGGCCGCCTGGGAGACCATGGGCCAGCAGCCCGGCGTGCCGTCGTTCGCCCGCGACTACGCGGAGATCTGGCGGTCGGCCGACAAGGTCGTCTACTCGCGGACGCTGGAGGATGTCGCCAGCGCCCGGACCCGGATCGAGCGGGAGTTCGACCCCGAGGCGGTCCGGCAGCTGAAGGCGGCGGCCGACGCCGACCTCAGCGTCGGCGGCCCCGGCCTCGCCGCCGAGGCCCTGAAGGCCGGGCTGGTCGACGAGCTCCACCTGCTCCTCTCGCCGGTCGTGGTCGGCGGGGGCAACCGGGCCTTCCCCGACGACGTCGGCCTGCGGCTGGAGCTCCTGGACGAGCGCCGCTTCGGCAACGGCGTTGCCCATCTCCACTACCGCACCAGAACCTGAGGAGCCCCGATGTCCCCTGTCCCGCGGCCGAAGCTGGTGGCGCCCGGCGAGGGCAAGACGATCATGCTGTTCGCGGTGCGCTTCGACTACCTGGTGACCAGCGCCGACTCCGGCGGTGACCTGGCCGCGCTCGAGGTCACGATCCCGCCCCGGACCCTGGTCAAGCCCCACAACCACTCCCGTGAGGACGAGTTCACCGTCGTGCTGGCCGGCACGGTCGGGGCCAGGGTCGGGGACCAGGTGGTGGAGGCCGGCACCGGGGCGTCGCTGGTCAAGCCGAGGGGGACCCCGCACGCCATGTGGAACGCCGGCGCCGAGCCGGCCAGGGTGCTCGAGGTGCTCTCCCCGGGCGGCCTCGAGGACTACTTCGAGGAGCTGGCCCCGGTGTTGCGCGAGCACGCCCCGCCGGCCACCTACGACGCGCTCGCCGAACGCTACGGCCTCACCATCGAGAACGACTGGATCGAGGAGCTGGAGCGCACCTACGGCGTGAAGCTCTAGTCGTCGGCGGATCGCAGGGCGAGGCGTTCCCGGCAGCAGGTCTGGGCCCGGCTGAGCAGCAGCGGGATCGCGCCCGGGAGCTGGTCGGGGCTGGCGAGCGGGATCTCGAATGGCAGCCTGGTCCGCTCCCAGCCCTCGGGCGTTGCCGCCCACAGCTCCAGCCCGTGGCGGTCCAGCCGGGCCGGGGCCAGCCGGCCGGCGCGCCGCCGCAGCTCCGGCTCGAGCGCCCAGCGGAGCATGGCCAGGGCCGGCTGGTGGACATGGACGAGGTGCGCCAGGTGCATCGCCTCCTCGTCGGCGAGCAGGTCCGGTTCGGCGGCGCTCCAGCCCGGCCCGCTGACCACGAACGGCCGCTCCCGGGTCCGGTCGGGATGGCTGACGACCAGCTCGGCCCGGTCGACCTGCAGCTCCAGGGCCGTGTGGCCCGCCCCGAGGCCGAGCAGCTCGTCGGCCGGGCGGCGCAGGGCGATCTCCAGCGCCGCCGAACGAGCCTCGTCCGCGGACAGCTCCCGCAGCCGGCCCTCCAGGCGGACCCGGGCTCGGATCGGGCAGGGCAACGGGAGCGGGCTCTCCTCCCTGGCCTCGACGATGGCGACCAGCCCGGGCCCGGGCCTGGTGCCCCGGCCTGGGGCCGTCTTGCGGGCGGCGGCGACCAGCGCGTCGCCGGTGGGCACGGCCAGCACGACCGAGCCGGTGGGGTCGACCGCGTGCAGCGCGGTCCACACCGAGACCCCACCAGGGCTGGTGACCAGCAGGTGCCCGGTCCGGCGCACCGCCGTCCGCGCCCACGCGGCGGCCCGCGGCCGGGCGGACGGTTCCCCCTGACCCATTGGCGGCTCCTCGACTGCCAGATTTAGGCTTGCCTAACAACTGGCTGCAGTATAGCCGTCGGCGGGATGTTGGCGTTCATGCGGAACAGGTTCGCCGGGTCGTAGCGGTCCTTGAGGGCGGTCAGGCGCTTGAGGCGCTCGCCGTAGGCGGCCTCGACCCCGGCCGCGCCCTCGTCGGAGATGAAGTGCGAGTACACCCCGCTGCTGGAGGGGCGCAGGTCCGTCCAACCCTGGCGCACCCAGGCGGTGTGGCGGTCGCCGCCGGGGTCGGGCGGTGGCCAGCCGGCGACGATGCTGAGCTCGAACCCGTTCCCGCGCTCGCCGACGGCGGTGGCGTCCGGGTCGACCTGGCCGGCGGTGCCGCCCATGACGAACCCGGCGGTGTAGGACAGCGGCGAGGTGATGGTGTCGGTGAGCCCGCAGACGACGTCGATGACCTCGTCGGTCAGCTCGGGGACCCGTTGTGAGCGCCAGTACCAGTGCATGCCGTGCTGGTTGCCGCCGTCCACCATGGACTGCAGGAACAGGTACGGCAGGGGCCGCACGTTGTCGGCGATGGGTCTGGCCACCTGGCGCAGCGGCGCCATCGCCCGCTGCCCCTCGGCCAGGTCGCCGGCCCAGCTCAGGGTCAGCCCAAGGACCGGCCTGCCGTAGTGCTCCGGGGGCACCAGCGGCCCCGGCGGGGCCAGGCGCGCGAACAGCACCATGCCCAGCTCGTCGGGTGCCTGAGGGCCGAAGTCGCGGAGGACACGGAGCACCTCGGGGGCGTCGGCCAGGGGCCAGAAGACCGGCCCGCAGAGCAGCATCGGGCCGACCGGGTGGAGCCGGTACTCGAACGCGGTGGCGATCCCGAAGTTGCCCCCGCCGCCCCGCAGCCCCCAGAACAGCTCCGGCTCGGTCCAGGCGTCGACGTGGAGGGGCTCGCCCTCCGCGGTGACCAGGTCGACCGAGCGCAGGTTGTCGACGGTCAGCCCGAACTTGCGCATCGTGTGGCCAAGGCCGCCGCCGAGGGTCAGCCCGCCGATGCCGGTGTGGCTGACGATCCCGGACGGGACGGCCAGCCCGAACCGCTGGGTGGCCCGGTCCAGCTCCCCGAGCAGGACCCCGCCGGCCGCCCTGGCGGTGCGGGCCCCCGGGTCGACCCGGACCGCCTTCATGGCTGACAGGTCGATCATCAGCCCCCCGTCGACCACGGCGTGGCCGGCCACGGCGTGCCCGCCGCCCCGGACCGACACCAGCAGGTCCTGCTCGCGGGCGAACCGCACGGCCACGGCGACGTCGTCGGCCCCGGCACAGCGGGCGATCAGGGCCGGGCGCCGGTCGACGGCCCCGTTCCAGACCCGGCGGGCCTCGTCGTAGCCCTCCTCGCCCGGCCGGAGCAGCGTCCCCCGGAAGCGCCCCCGCAGCTGCTGGAGCCCTCTCATCGGGTCGCCGCCTCCAGGAAGTCGGCCAGCCGGGTCGGGGTGGTGGCGTCGGCGGCGTCGCGCACGGTGGCGAACGACCCGTGCCGGTTGAGGCCGAGCTGCAGCTCCACCATGGCCGAGGCCCCGGCCTCGGACATGCCGAAGCCCATCAGCGCGCCCTGCACGTCGGCCGGCGGGAGCTGGACATAGACCACCTCGGGCAGGCCGAGCCGCTCGCCGAGGGCGCGCGTTGCCGCCCGCAGGCTGACGTCCTCCGGTCCCACCAGCAGCTTGACCTGGTGCCCGCTGAAGTCCCGGCGGGTCAGCCGCTCGGCGGCCTCGGCGGCGACGTCGCGGGTGGCGATCATCGGGAGCTCGAGGTCGCCGTCGACCGCGCTCGCGTTGATACCCTTGGCCTGGATCAGCGGCAGGGCGGCGAGCAGGTTCTCCATGTAGAACGGCGACCGCAGCACCAGCAGGTTGCGGTCCCCGAGCCCGGACAGCCGCTCCTCGAGCTCGCGCAGCCCGGCCGCCGGCCCGGTGGCCCCGGGCTGGCCGGCGGCGACGGTGCTGAGGGCGACGACGTGGCCGACAGCGGACGCGGCCAGGGCGTCGGCGACGGCCCGGCTCATCCGGGAGCGGGTGGCCGTGAACTCCGGGTCGGTCACCACGTCGGGCAGCACCAC
>DATENJ010000570.1:0-3676 GCA_035275125.1 Actinomycetes bacterium
GAGGTCCTGGTGGCCGACGCCACCCCGGCCCGGCTGGACGCCGCCAGGGCCCTCGGCCTCGACGCGGTCGACGACGCCGACGGCACCGCCTGGCGGGCGGTCAAGGAGCGCTGGCGCCGCGACCCCACCGACTGCGGGGCCGACGTCGTCTTCCAGTGCCGGGGCCGGACGGCCGCCCTCGCCGGGGCCCTGCGCAGCCTGCGGCCCCAGGGGACGGTGGTGGACCTGGCCTTCTACCAGGGCGGGGCGCCCGACCTGGCGCTCGGCGAGGAGTTCCACCACAACGGGCTGGCCATCCGCTGCGCCCAGATCGGCCGGGTGCCGAGGGGGACGGCCCATCTGTGGGACCGGCGCCGCCTGGCCGCCGAGACGATCAACCTGCTGCGTGCAGACGGGCCCGCGATGCGGGAGCATCTGGTCACCGACCTGGTCCCGCTCGGCGACGCGCCGGCTCTGCTGGCCGACCTGGCCAGCCGCCGTCGCCACGTCCTCCAGGCGGTGTTCGCCTGCCCGGCCGTGACGGCCTAGAGATACGGGAGAGGGGACGCTGATGGACACCGCCAGCGGAAGGGTCGTCGTCGGCATCGACAACGGCGGGAACAGCAACAACGCCACCGTCCTCGACGGCTCCGGGCGCTTCCTGGTCGACCGGCTGGTGGAGCTGCCGAGCCTGGTCAACGAGGGCCCCGAGGTGGCCGTCGACGCCATGGCCAGGGCCCTCGACAACGTCCTTGAGCTCACCGGGATCCCGCTCGAGACGGTCCGGGGGGTTGGCCTTGACACGCCCGGCCCGGCCTCGGCCGACGGGGTCATCTCCTCCAAGGGCGCCACCAACTTCGCCCAGCCGGCCTGGCGCGGCTTCGACGTCCGGGGCGCGCTGGAGGCCCGGCTGGGGCTGCCGGTGATCTACAACAACGACGCCAACGCGGCCGCCCTGTACGCCCACCACGTCCGATTCGGGGACAAGGCGGGTGGCCACTCCTCGATCTCGGCCATCGTCGGCACCGGGCTGGGCGGCGGTGTGATCGAGAGCGGGCGGGTGGTCAAGGGAGCGGCCGGGATGGCCGGGGAGCTCGGCCACGTCCAGATCCCCCTGCACGGCCTGCTGGCCGAGGGCCAGCCGCTGCCCACCTGCAACTGCGGCTTCGTCGGCGACGCCGAGAGCATCGCCTCGCTCACCGGGATCGAGCGGAACCTGCTCCCCTACTGGCTGACCCGGTTCGAGAACCACGAGCTGAGCCGGGTCGGGTCGCTCAAGGAGGCGGCCAAGATGGTCCGGGCCCTCGGCGAGCGGGAGGACCCGCTGGCCCTGGCCATCTTCGAGCAGCAGGCGATGGCCATCGGCCGGCTGTTCACCATCGCCGCCAACTACAGCGACCCCGACACCTACTTCCTCGGCGGCGGGGTGGTCGAGACCACCCCCAAGTTCCGCCAGTGGTTCCTGGCCAAGGTGCGCGAGCACACCGCCCTGCGCGAGGAGCAGGCCCGGGTGGCGACCCTGGCCCTTGTCCCGGACCTGGACATGGCCGGCGCCCGCGGGGCCGCGATCGCCGCCCTCGAGGCCCTTCAGGCCCCGGTCCGGGCCAGGACCTCCCGGTAGAGGCGCAGGTAGCCCTCGGCCATCGTGCCGGCCGAGAACCGCTCGGAGACCGACTGGCGGCAGGCGGCCGGGTCGATCTCGCCGGCCTGGAGCATCAGGTTGGCGAACTCGGAATCGTCGTCGGCCAGGAAGCCGTTGCGGCCGTGCTCGATGATCTCGGGGAGGGCGCCGCGGCGGGTCGCGATCACCGGGGTGCCGCAGGCCAGCGCCTCGATCGCCGCCGTCGCCCCCGGCTCCTCCCAGGAGATCGGCATCAGCACCGCCCGGGCCCGCCCGACCAGCTCGTCCTTGTCGGACCCGCCGACAGCGCCGACCCAGCGGATCCGCTCCCCGTCCTCGAACGGCTGCACGGCGTCCAGGTAGTGGCGCACGTCGCCGTAGCCGTGGAGCGGGCTGGCGGGGTCGTCGAGGGCGGCGAACAGCTCCGGCGGGGACGGCACGCCGGCCACCGGGCCGGCCATGACCAGCGGCACCCCCAGCTCCTTGCAGATGCGGGCGGCAACGGCCTGGCCCTTGAACGGGGTGACGCGCCCGAAGACCAGGTAGTCCTCGCCCTTGCCGGCCTGGAACCGGTGGGCGGCCAGGTCGACGCCGAGGTGGACGGCGCCGAGGCTCTGGTCGCGGAGGTTGGCCGGGGCGGTGCGGAGCTGGGCCTCGGAGACCCCGTTGAAGAACACCCGGCCGCCGCCGTCGAAGGAGCCGTAGAACTCGGGGTGCTTCTGGAGGTCCCAGTGGAGGGTCTGGAGCACCGGCGGGGCGGCGCCGTCCAGCGCCCCGAGCACGCTCGGCCCTACCACCTCCAGGTGGTCATGCACCAGGTCGATGTCAGGCCGCTCGCGCAGGGTCTCCAGCACGGTCTCCATGTGGGCGGCGGTGATGCCCATGACCTGGGCGTACGGTCCGGCCAGGCGCCCGAACTGGCCGTCACCGAAGGCGCAACGGCGGTCGTCGACCGCGACCGTGCTCTCCTCGACGGTGCACAGCACCACCTCGACCCCCCGGGCCCGCAGCTCGGGGATCAGGGTGGCGAGCACGTTCTCGATGCCCCCGTAGTCCGGCGGCGGCACCGGCAGCCAGGGCCCGGCGTTAATCAACACGGTCAGGGTCATACAGATCCCGCAAACTCGGTAGTTCCGGACCCGCACATGGTGCCACCGGCAGCCTCCGCCAAACCTCCGGCGAGCACCGGCCGCCCTCAGGCGCGGGGGAAGCGAAGGATCCGGTCGTCGTCGGGGGCCGGATCGCCGCGGCCGTCGCGGTTGCTGGTCAGGACCCAGAGGGCGCCGTCGGAGGCCACGGCGACGTGGCGCAGGCGGCCATAGGCCCCGGCAAGGACGGCCGCCGGCGCACCGGTCCCGCCGGCGCCGTCCAGCGGCACCTTCCACAGCCGCTCGCCCCGGAGGGCGGCCACGAACAGGGTGCCGCCGGCGATCGCGGCCCCGCTCGGCGACGCCTGGGAGGTCGGCCAGGTGACCAGCGGGTCGCGGAACCGCTCCCCACCCCCGGTGCCCTCGACCTCCGGCCAGCCGTAGTTGGCCCCCTTCTCGATCCGGTTGACCTCGTCGCGCCGGTTCTGCCCGAGCTCGCTGGCGAACATCCGGCCGGCATCGTCCCAGGCCAGCCCCTGGACGTTGCGGTGCCCGAGGGTCCACACCGGCGACCCCGGGAACGGGTTGTCGGCCGGGACGGCCCCGTCGGGCCGCAGCCGCAGGATCTTGCCGCCGAGGCTGGCCGGGTCCTGGGCCCGGCCCCCCTCGGAGGCGTCGCCGGTCCCGGCGTACAGCATCCCGTCGGGCCCGAACGCGATCCGCCCGCCGTTGTGGATGCCGGCCTTGGGGATCCCCTCGACCAGCACCTCGGGCTGCCCGCCGCCGAGCCGGAACCGCACGATCCGGTTGTCGGTGGCGGCGCTGAAGTAGGCGTAGACGAGCTGGTCGCGCTCGAAGGCGGGTGAGACGGCCAGCCCGAGCAGCCCGCCCTCGCCCCCGGCAACCACCCCGGGCACGGTCCCGGCCTCCCGCGCCTCGGCTCCGGGCCGGACCTGGAGGATGCGCCCGCTGTCGCGCTCCGACACCA
>DATENJ010000571.1:0-3740 GCA_035275125.1 Actinomycetes bacterium
CGACACCCAGCGGCCCCAGGTGGCCAGCCGGGCCCGGCCCCCGAACCGCAGGATCCCGGCCGCCCCGAGCATGAACCAGGCGGTGTACCAGGCCGGGCTGGAGGGCCGGATGACGGCCGGGAAGACGAACAGCCCCAGGGCCGGCACCAGGGCCAGCAGGGGCTGGCGGGCCCGGAAGGCGAGCCCGTCGGCGGCCGTCGCCACCGCCCACGCGCCGGCGCAGGTGAGCAGGACGAACTCGGTCGTGACCTGGACCGGGGCGGCCTGCTCGCTGACCGCGGTCAGGGCGGCCCCCGCGGCCGAGGCCATCTCGGTCAGGGTCCGCCCGGTGGGGATGACCAGCAGCAGCGTGCCCGGGAAGAGCAGGATCCCGCCGACGACCACGAACCCCACCACCATGGCGAGCAGCGACAGCAGCTGGCCGACGCCGAGGCGCCGCAGCAGGGCGGCCAGGCCGAGCGCGGCCCCCATGGTCAGCCAGGTCGGCAGCAGCCAGGCGTTGCCGGCGTACAGCCGGCTGAGCGACAGCGACGCGCCGGCCAGCAGGCCGGCCAGCGCTAGCGCCTGCGCGTAGTCAGTGTTGCGCGCCCCAGCGGGGCTGTCAGTCGTCGCCACGGGTCATCCAGGGGTTGGGTGCGGGAGAGCATCGCGGTCCGCCAGCCGGCCCGGTCGAGCAGGGTGGCGATGCCGGCGGCCTGGGCGTCGGCCGCGGCCACCTCGCGGGCGGCCAGCCCGAGCCAGCTGTCGGTGCGGACGAGCAGGCCGAGGGCGCCGCCGAAGCCGAGCCGGCAGCGGGCCAGGGCGGCCGCCTCGTCGGAGGAGGGGACGCCGAGCACGGCCACCAGCATCCCCTCGCCGGCCGTCCTGGCCAGCCGGTTGGCCATCGGCACCAGCGACGGGGTCGCGGTCGGCTCGACGCTGGCCAGGAAGTCGAGCACGGCGGTGGCCTGGTCGGCCATCCCGGCCGGCCGCACCTGCTGCCCGTCGTCGGCCACCAGGGCCAGCTCGTAGCCGGAGCGGCCGAGGCGCAGGGCGATCGAGGCCGCCGCCGACACCGCCCGCTCGAACGAGGCCCGGCCCCCCTGGCCACGGTGGGCGGCCAGCCGCAGGTCGATGGCGATCACGGCCCTTGCCTGCCAGGGGCGCTCCTCCTGGCGGATCATGAGCTGGCCCCGCTTGGCCGAGGAGCGCCAGTGGACCTTGCGCAGGTCGTCGCCGTCGCGGTACTCGCGGGTGGTGTAGAACTCGTCGCCCTGGGAGAACAGGTAGCGGACCTTGGTCGCGGCCGAGCTGGCCAGCTCGCCGCCGAGGCCGGGGGCGCTCAGCGTCTCGACCCGTGGGTGGACGATCACGTCCGACGCCCCGGCCAGCTCCGAAGTGACCTGGGCCAGCCCGAACGGGTCGGCCAGGCGGACGGCCAGCGGGCCGATCGAGTAGCGGCCCCTGGCGGCGGCCCGTATCTCGTAGTTGAGTAGCTCCCGGTCGCCCCCCGGGATCCCGGGCACGACGAAGCGGGCCCCTGGGCCGAGCTGGTAGGGGAGCCGGTCCTCGAGCAGCAGCACGCCCGTCTCCAGCCGGGTCGGGTTGTCGAGGCGCACGGTGACGTTGATCCGGTTGCCCACCGAGGTCCGCACCGGGCGCACGGCGCGGCTGGAGGTGAGGCGGGAGTTGCCCCAGGTGACCACGGCCAGCGCCCCCACGGGCAGGGCGATGGCGGCAACGGCCAGCATGTACAGCTCGGAGACGCCGGTGAGGCGCCCGGCCAGGTACAGGGCGGCCGCGGCCGCGGCGAACCCGGCCGCCCGCGGGGTGAACGCCCTGAGCAAGCTAGCTCTCGCCCCGGCCGCGGATCGGGATGGGGACGTACTCGACGATGTCCGCGAGGACGTCGGCGGCGGTGCGGCCGATCATCTGGGCCTCGGGGGCGGTGATCAGCCGGTGGGCCAGCACCGGGGTGACCAGCTCCTTGACGTCGTCGGGGACCACGTAGTCGCGCCCGTCCACCTCGGCGGCGGCCCTGGCCGCCCGGAGCAGGGCCAGGGCGGCCCTCGGGCTGGCCCCGAGGGCCAGGTCGGCGTGGTCGCGGGTCGCCCTGACCAGGTCGACGATGTAGCGCTTGAGGGTGTCGGCCACGTGCACCGTGGTCACCCCGGCGATCATGTCGGCCACCGTCGGGGCGTCGGCCACCGGCTGCAGCTCGCTGAGCAGGTTGGTGGTCCGGCCGTGGGTCTCGAGGATCTCGATCTCGGCCTGGCGGGTCGGGTAGCCGATGTTCAGCTCCAGCATGAACCGGTCCCGCTGGGCCTCGGGCAGGGGATAGGTGCCCTCGTGCTCGATGGGGTTCTGGGTGGCGATCACCATGAACGGCACCCCGAGCTGGTAGGTGATCCCGTCCACGGTCACCTGGCGCTCCTCCATGGACTCGAGCAGCGCGGCCTGGGTCTTGGGGGAGGCCCGGTTGATCTCGTCGCCGAGGACGATGTTGGCGAAGATCGCCCCCGGCTTGAACTCGAAGTCGCCCCGCTCCTGGTTGAACACGCTGACCCCGGTGACGTCGGAGGGCAGCAGGTCGGGGGTGAACTGGATGCGGCGGACCGAGCAGTCGATGGAGCGGGCCAGGGCCTTGGCCAGCATCGTCTTGCCGACCCCGGGGACGTCCTCGATCAGGAGGTGTCCCTCGGCCAGCAGGGCCACAAGCGCGAGGCGGACCACGTCGGTCTTGCCCTCGATGACCCGCTCGATGTTGGCCCGGATCTTGTCGAAGGAGGCGGCGACGTCGTCCATGCCGCCCGTGTCGGGGCGCGTCGTGGCCACCCGAGCGGGCTCCTTTCCTGGGGCGCTGAGCACATCGATTGTAGGCGCGACAGATAAGGAAGGGGTGAGAAGGAGCCGAACCGGTTCTATATCCTCCACCCGTGCCAACCGCCATCGACACCAGGGCCAGGCTGCTCGTCGCGGCCCGGCAGGCCTTCGCCGACCTCGGCTACGCCCGGGCCCGGGTCGAGGACGTTGTCGCCAGGGCCGGGGTCGGGCACGGCACCTTCTACGCCTACTTCAAGAACAAGCGGGCCGCCCTCGCCGCCCTCATCTCCGAGAACGCCGCCACCCTTGTCGACCTGGCCGGCCAGCCCTGGCGACCCGGCGATGTCCGGGCCAGCCTGGTCGAGGTCCTGGGAGGCCTCTCCGACCTGTACGACCGCGACGCCGACCTGATCGCCCTGTGGACCGAGGCCTCGCTCCAGGACCCGGAGCTGGGCCGGATCCTCGACGAGGTCCGCCGCCAGTTCGTGGCCCGCATCGCCCGCAACATCGAGCGGGCCGCCGGCCAGGGCGTGACCCGGCCGGTCGACCCCCTGACGGCCGCCACCGCCCTGGCCGCCATGGCCGAGCAGACGATGTTCCTGCGGGCCGTCCGGGGCGAGCCGCTGGACCGCGACCTCACCGTTGAGACCCTGGCCGACCTCTGGCTCCACGCCCTCTACCGCTGACCCCAAGGCGAGGTACGGTGGGGCGACCAACCGGAGGGAACATGGACGAGCGTCGCAAGGTGGCCAGCTGCGGGCCCACCGACGTCTGGGTCTGGCAGGGCGACATCACGGCCGCGGGCACCGAGGGGATCGTCAACGCGGCCAACAACGAGGGCTGGCTCGGCTCCGGGGTCGCCGGGGCGATCCGGCGGGCCGCCGGCGCCGAGGTGGAGGTCGAGGCGGTCGCCCAGGCCCCATGGCCGGTCGGGGACG
>DATENJ010000572.1:0-4313 GCA_035275125.1 Actinomycetes bacterium
CGTCGGTCAGGCCGAACGGCTCGTGCAGCTTCTCCGGCTCGGGCACGATCTGCGGCAGCGCCACGGCCGCCGCCAGCGCGCCGGACTCGCCGGCCCGCAGCCGCGCCTCGGCGATGGCCGCCAGCCGGTGGCGCTCCACCACCAGCCACGACTCGAAGGTCGGGCTGGCCAGGACGCTGATGCCGTCGAGCAGGTCGCCATCCAGGTCGAGCAGGCCCGCCGGGTCGGCCAGTTCCTCAGTCAGCGCATCGACGTCGGCCGTGATGCCGTTCCCGAGCTTGGTCGCCACCGGGTCGCCGCCGAACAGCTCCGGCGCGCCGAGCTTGCGCCGTAGCTCGGCCAGGGTCCACCGCAGGGCGCCCAGCGGGTCGTCGGCCTCGTCGAACAGCAGCTCGGCCAGGTGCCGGCGGCCGGGCGGGCGCTCGGCCAGCAGCAGGTAGGCCAGCAGGGCCCACGCCTTGCGACCGCGCGGCGCCGGCGCCGCCACGCCATTGCGCTCGATGGCCGGCGGGCCGAGCAGGCGGATCCTCACCATGGCAATCCACTCCTTGGCGACATCGTCGCCCACTCGGCCAGCCGGCCACAACGGGCTGGGGTCAGCTGCCCCCTACCTTCGGGTCGCGACCACCTCGAGGTACTCCGACGGCATCGCGACCGACGGGCCCGGCTCCTGGTCGTGGTCCCTGGCCAGCGCGGTCATGTCGTCGAACAGGCGCTCCCGGCCCGGCTCGTCGAGCGCCTCGAAGGCCTTGAGCGTCGGGCCGTAGTTGTCCCTGAAGAACCGGGCGAAGTCCTCCGGCGACCGGAACCGGAACACGTACTCGCGCCGGGTGACCTTGAGGTCCGATACGGCGTCGCCGAGCAGCTCACCGAGCCGCTCCTCGGTCCCCCACAGGGTCGGCGGCTTGACCCCGGTCGGCGGCGGCACATGCTTGCCGACGGTGCGCAGGAGGCCCCCGATGAAGCCGGTCGGGGTCCAGTTGGCCAACGCGATCGTCCCGCCGGGCCGGCACACCCGCACCAGCTCGGCCGCCGCCCGCTCCTGGTCGGGGGCGAACATGACCCCGAGAGCGGACAGCACGGCGTCGAACTCCCCGTCTCGGTACGGCAGGTCCTCGGCGTCCGCCTCGGCGAACCACACCTCGAGCCCCTCGGCCGCCGCCCGAGCCCGCCCGCGCTCGAGCAGCTCGGGAACGTAGTCGGTCCCGGTCACCACACACCCGCAGCGGGCGGCGGCGATGGCGGCGTTGCCGCTCCCGGTGGCCACGTCGAGCACCCGCTCGCCCGCCTTCAGCCCGGCCGCCTGGACCAGGTCCTCGGCCATCACGGCGATCCTCGCTCCCACCGCCGAGTAGTCGCCGCTGGCCCACATCTTCTGCTGGCGGTGCTTGACCGCCACCAGGTCCGGCTGGGTCGTCTGGGTCGTGCTCATGGTCCCCTCCTGGGTGGGTCCTCGTGCGAACCGTCCGGCCCGCCAGGAGGAGGATCCAGCCCGCCCGTGTGACCGGGCGTGTGAGGGTGCGACCCGGCTACGCCGGTCGTCCCCTGGCCGAGGCGTAGGCCTGCTCCACGACCTGGACGACGACCCGGCCGTCCTCGCCGCTCGGGCGGGGCTGGCGGCCGGCCGCGACCGCCTCGACGAACTCCGCCAGCTGGGCCGAGTACATCGGCTGGGTGCAGTGCTCGTAGCCCGGCGGCGGCTCGACCATGTCCCAGACCCGGGCGTAGCCGCCGGTGCCGTACAGCTCGGTGTCGGCCTCGAGGCCGCCGACCCGGGGCTGCCACCAGCCCGACTCGACCACCGAGGTGGTGTTGTCGGACCAGCTGATCAGCAGCACGCCGTCGTCGTCCACGGCGAGGTCGCCGTAGCGGGTGCCGACGACGGCGCAGACCCGCGCCGGCAGCGGGTCGCCGAGGAGGTAGCGGGTGGTGTCGATGGCGTGCACCCCCATGTCGAGCAGGGCGCCGCCCCCGGCCAGGTCCGGGTCGGTGAACCACCCCGACGGCCCCCAGCCGGCGTGCCCCCCGTAGCCGCGGGTCTTGACGATGGTGCCGAGCTCGCCGGCCTCGACCCTGGCCCGCAGCGCCCGGACGTCGGGGTGGAAGCGCCAGCAGTGGGCCACCATCAGCCACGCCCCGGTGGCGCGGGCCGCCGCCACCATGGCGTCGGCGTCGGCCACGGTGGTCGCCATCGGCTTCTCCACCAGCACGTGCTTGCCGGCCTCGAGAAAGGCGACCGCCTGGGCGGCGTGGAGGGCGTTGGGGGTGCCGATCACGGCCGCGTCGACCTCAGGGTCGGCGGCCAGCGCGCGCCAGTCGGTGGTCACCCTTGGGATGCCGTAGCGCTCGGCCAGCCGTCGCAGGGACGGCTCGCGCCAGTTGGCCGCCGCCACCAGCTCGGCTCCCGGGTGCTCGAGCACCGCCCGGGCGTGGAAGTCCATGATCCAGCCGGTCCCGAGCAGCGCGATCCTCACCCCTTGACCCCGGTGAGCGTGACCCCCTCCACGAACACCTTCTGGGCGAAGAAGAAGATGATCAGCACCGGCAGCATGAACAGCAGCGACGCCGCCATCTGGAGGTTCCACAGCACCCCTCGGGACAAGGTGGTGAACTGCTGCAGGGCCACCGCCAGCGTCCAGGAGTCGGGGTTGTTGCCGGCGTACAGCAACGGGCTGAAGAAGTCGTTCCAGGAGTAGAGGAACTGGAACAGCGCCACCGCGGCCAGCGCCGGCTTGGCCAGCGGCACGATCACCCGCAGCAGGATCTGGAGCTCGCTGGCCCCGTCCACCCGGGCCGCGTCCGACAGCTCCTGGGGGATGGTCAGGAAGAACTGGCGCAGCAGGAAGATGGTGAACGCGTCGCCGAAGAACAGCGGGATGATCAGCGGCTTGAGTGACCCGACCCAGCCGAGGCGGACGAAGATGATGTACAGGGGCACGATGGTGACCTGCGGCGGCAGCATCAGCGTGGACAGCACCAGCAGGAACGCGGCCTGGCGGCCGCGCCACTGGAGCCGGGACAGCGCGTAGGCCACCGGGACACAGGAGAGCAGCACGCCGACCGTGGCCAGCCCGGCGTAGGTGACCGTGTTGAGGGTGTAGCGCACGAACGGGAACGCCTCGAATACCGTCTTGTAGTTCGACCACACGAACGGCCGCGGCCAGATGTTGGGGGACAGCGCCTGCTGGTTGGTCATCAGCGAGGTGGCCAGGATGAACACGAACGGCAGCAGGAACGCGATCGACAGGGCGATCGCCACCGAGTGGTTTGCGACCGCCAGCAGCAGCTGGCGCCGCCGGATCTGCGGCGGTACCGGGCGCCGCGGCCGCTCGGCGGCGGCGGCGGCGCCGGGGGCCGTGGTGGCGCTCACCGGAACCCTCCCTGGTAGTGGACCCACCGGCGCGAGCTGCGGATGAGGATCAGGGTCAAGGCCATGATCACCAGGAACATCACCCAGGACAGGGCGGCGGCGTAGCCCATGTGGAAGCCCTCGAACCCCTGCTGGTACAGGCGGCTGGAGTAGAACAACAGCGAGTCCTGCGGGTAGCCGACCTCGTTGGTGCGGTCGCCGGCCTTGGAGACGACGAAGGCCTGGGTGAAGTACTGGAGGCCCTGGATCATCCCGATCAGCACCGAGAAGAAGATCACTGGCGAGATCAGCGGCAAGGTCACGTGGCGGAAGCGCTGCCAGGGCCCGGCCCCCTCCAGGTCGGCCGCCTCGTACAGCTGCTTCGGCACGTCCAGCAGCGAGGCCAGGAAGATGATCATCACCTGGCCGATGCCCCACAGGCCGATCAGGGTCAGGCCTGGCTTGGTCCAGCGCGGGTCAACGAACCACAGCGGCTCGGGCAGGTGCAGCAGGCCGAGGATCCGGTTCAGCGGCCCGGCCGGGTTGAGCAGGTAGATGAACCCCAGCGCCGCCGCCACCAGCGGGACCATGGTGGGCAGGAAGAACACGGTCCGGTAGAAGGGCAGCCCGCGCTTGACCCTGGTCAGCACCGTCGCCGTCACGATCCCGAACAGCACCTGGAGCGGCACCATGACGATGATGATCCACAGGGTGTTGCGGATCGCGACCCAGAACAGCGGGTCGCTGGTGAACATGAACCGGTAGTTGGCCAGGCCGACCCACTCCGGCTGGCTCAGGATGTCGTATTTGGTGAAGGAGAAGTACAGGCTCGAGACCATCGGGTACACGTAGAAGGCGGAGAACCCGATGATCCATGGCGACATGAAGGCGAGCGCGACCAGCTGGCGGCGCCGGGCCGAGCGGCGCCGCCTCCGCCGCCGCTCGGCCACGCGGGCCTGGTCGA
>DATENJ010000573.1:0-9094 GCA_035275125.1 Actinomycetes bacterium
AGCGCGGCCAGCACCAGCGACGCCCAGCGGCTGCGGCGGGGGCGGCGCAGGCCGCGACGGACGATCATCGACTTCCAGGGGACCAGCAGCACCACCGCCACGCCGACGACCCCGTGGGCGATCGCCACCCAGCGCCCCGACGTCGTCCCGGCGGCGACCGCCCCGACGCCGCTGGCGAACGCGACCGCCAGCGCCCCCAGCAGGGCGAGGTTGGTGATGCGGGGAGGCGGGGCGCGCATGACGGCTCAGGGTGTGCTGCGGTCGAGGGTCTGCCAGCGGCGGAGCCAGCGGGCAAGGTCGGTGGGGGTGATGATCCCGACCACCTCGCCGCCCTGGGCGACCAGGACCCGCCCGGCCTCGCCGTCCTGGAGCTTGCTGAGCACGCCGTCCATCCGGGCATCGGGGGCGACCACGACCTGGTCGCCGAGCGGGACCATGTGGTCCCGTACCCGGCGGGTCGGCCACTGCTCCCGGGGTACCTGCCGGACCCCCCGCAGGGTCAGCAGGCCGATCGTCTGTCCGTGCTCCTCCACCGGGAACGCGCCGTGGTTGTAGCGCATGAAGTAGTCGTCCACCGCGTCCTGGAGCGACAGTTCGGGCGGGATCCGTCGCAGGTCGGCGGCCATCACGTCCTCGGCCTCGACCCCGCGCAGCAGCTGCTGGAGCTGGAGCTCCTGAAGGGAGGAGCGGGCCGCCTGGACCAGGAACCAGCCGATGAACGCGAACCAGATCCCACCGGCCAGGTCCCCGGCCAGCAGCGAGGCCACCCCGGCGGCGACCAGCAGCCAGCCCACAACCTGGCCGGCCGTCGAGGCGATCCGGGTGGCCCGGCTGAGGCTGCCGGTGGCCTTCCAGATGGCCGAGCGCAGCAGCCGCCCCCCGTCCAGCGGGAAGCCCGGGACCAGGTTGAAGCCGGCCAGCAGCAGGTTGGTCCAGGCGAGATACCCGAACGTCCCGGCCAGCGGGCTGGACAGCATGCCATTGCCGAGGCCGGCGAGGACCCAGAACAGCCCGGCCAGGAGGCCGCTGGTGAGCGGTCCCACCAGCGCGATCAGGAACTCGTCGCGGGGGCCGCGGGACTCCACCCTTGCTCGGGTGGCCCCGCCGAACAGGAACAGGGTGATGTCCTGGACGCGGATCCCCCTTGCCTCCGAGACCAGCGCGTGGGCCAGTTCGTGGACCAGCACCGACCCGAAGAACAGCACCGCCGACAGGATGGCCAGCGCGACCGCGCCGCCGCCGGACAGCTCTGGGTACAACGCGTCCAGCCGCAGGTACATGCTGTAGGTGATGAGCAGGGCGATCACCGCCCAGGAGCTGTCGATGCGGATCTCGATCCCGATGATCCTGCCCACCCGCCACGATGTTCCGAACATCACACGTCAGCTCCTCGGATCGCGCCGGAAGCCGAGCGCGGTGACCAGCGCGGTCGGCTGGGTCATGAGCGCTCCTCTGTCAGCACGATGCCTTCGTGGCGGGCCTGTCCGGGGTCGCCTTAGCCCGCGAGGCCGTTCCTGCGCGTGACCTCCGCGTACCAGCGGGCGCTGTCCTTCGGCGTGCGCTCGAGGGTGTCGAAGTCGACGTGGACGAGCCCGAAGCGCTTGGAGTAGCCGAAGGCCCATTCGAAGTTGTCCAGCAGCGACCACACGAAGTAGCCGCGCAGATCGACGCCGTCGTCGATCGCGCGGGCCGCGGCGCGGAAGTGGCCGTCGAGAAAGGCGACGCGCGCGGGATCGTGGACCTCGCCGTCGGGCGCCTTCGCGTCGGCGAGCGCGGCGCCGTTCTCGGTGACGTAGAGCGGCACGCCCGGATAGTCGCGAGCCACCCTGGTGAGCAGGTCGTACAGGCCCTCCGGGTCGATCTCCCAGCCCATCTCCGTCTGCGCCAGCCCGCGCGAGACCTGCTCGATGTCGCCGCTGCCGACCCACACCGACGTCGTGTCGCGAGCGGCGCTGCCCGCCCGCACCACGGTCCGGTAGTAGTAGTTGATGCCGAGGAAGTCGAGCGGGGCGTGCATGCGCTCCTCGTCGCCGGGCTGCACGTGCGCGCCGGTGGTCACCTCGCGCACGTCCTCGAGCACGTCGGCCGGGTAGCGGCCGCGCAGCAGCGGGTCAAGGAAGATGCGATTGGTCAGGCCGTCGGCACGGCGCGCCGCGTCGAGGTCGGCCGGGTCGTCGCTGGCCGCGTCGACCGGGCTCATGCTGAGGGTGATGCCGAAGCTGCTGCCGGCGTCGCCCTGCGCGCGCATGGCCTCGATCGCGCGCCCGTGGCCGAGCATGAGGTGGTGGGCGGCGCGCAGCGCCGCCTCCGGGTCCTGCAGCCCGGGCGCGTGCTGGCCGGTGGCGTAGCCGAGGAATGCCGAGACCCACGGCTCGTTCAGGGTTGTCCAGTGCCTGACGCGGTCGTGCAGGCGCTCGTAGACAGCCGACGCGTACTCGGCGAAGCGCTCCGCCGTGTCGCGCAGCGGCCAACCGCCTTCGTCCTCGAGCACCTGGGGAAGGTCCCAGTGATAGAGGGTGACCCAGGGCTGGATGTCCTTTGCGAGCAGCGTGTCGACCAGCCGCGAGTAGAAGTCGACGCCGGCCTCGTTGAGCGCCCCGCGCCCGTCGGGTTGCAGTCGCGGCCAGGCCAGCGAGAAGCGGTACCAGCCGACGCCGAGCCCGGCCATCAGGTCGACGTCCTCCTGGTAGCGGTGGTAGTGGTCGTCGGCGACGTCGCCGGTGTCCCCGTCCTGGACCTTGCCGGGCGTGTGCGAGAAGGTGTCCCAGATCGACGGCGAGCGGCCGCCCTCCTCGGCGGCGCCCTCGATCTGGTAGCTCGCTGTCGCGGTACCCCAGGCGAAGCCCTTCGGGAAGCGCACCGCTTCGCCGGTCTGCTGGGGAGTGGTGTTGACGCTCATGTCGTGACCTCCGGGCCTCACCGCTACTTGCTGAATCCCGCGGTCAACCCACTGAGGAGCTGGCGACGGCCGACGACGTAGAGGACGAGGATCGGCAGGGTCGTGAGGACCACCGACGCCAGCACGGCGGGCACGTTGACGCTGAACTGGCCCTGGAAGGACCACAACGCCAGTGGCAGGGGGCGCTGCTCCGGGCTCTGGATGAGGATCAGCGGCAGGAGGAAGCCGTTCCAGATCGCCAGGCCGCTGTAGATGCTCACGGTGACCAGCGCCGGCCGGGTCAGCGGGAAGGCCAGGTGCCACAGGGTGCCCCACTCGGTGGCGCCGTCCACCCGCATCGAGTCGAACAGCTCCTTGGGGACGTCACGGATGAAGTTGGAGAGCACCAGGACCGCCAGCGGGATCGCGAACGCGATCGACGGCAGGATGATCGCCAGCAGGGTGTCGTACAGGTGCAGGCGGATGACGATGAGGTAGACGGGGATGATGGCCGCCTGCAGCGGGATGGCCAGCCCCATGAGGAACAGCGAGTTGATCCCGCGCAGGAGCCACGAGTCGCCGGCCCGCACGATGGCGTAGGCGGCCATGAAGGAGACGAGGACCGCGGGCACGACCGCGCCAAGGGTGATGATGACGCTGTTGATGAAGTAGCGGGCGAAGTCCGCCTCGATGACGACCTTGTAGTTCTCCAGTGTCGGCTCGGTGGGCGGCGCGAACGGGTTCGTCTGGAAGTAGTTGCTCTGGGTCTTGAAGCTGGTGATCACGATCCAGTAGATGGGGACGATGACGATCAGGAGCCAGAGCCATCCCGCCACCCCGCCCAGCCAGTTGGGGCGGCGACCGCCGCGGCCACGCGAGCGGCGCTTCTGGCCCCCCGCGGCCTGACGGGTGCCGGCATCCACCGTCGTGGCCACGTCACATCCCTTCCAGCTGGCTCGCGCTCGAGCTGCCGCCGCCGAGCCGGCGCAGGAGGAGGGCCAGGGTCAGGCCGAGGACGACCAGGATGACGGCGATGGCGCTGGCCGGGCCCATGAGGTTCGCCTGGAAGCCCTGCTTGTACATGGCCAGCGCCAGCACCCGGGTGGCGTCGCCAGGCCCGCCCTCGGTGAGGACGAAGATGAGGTCGAAGAACACCAGGGACCCGACCACCATGAGCGTCGACGAGGTGATGATCGTGTACTTCAGCTGCGGCAGGGTGATCCTGAAGAACATGCGGACGCGCCCGGCGCCGTCGAGCTGGGCCGCCTCGTACATCGACCTCGGGATCTGCCGCACGGCGCCCTGGTAGATGAGGGTGTGGAACGGGATGTACTGCCACGACACCACGAAGATGATCACGGCCACCGCGAGCGTGGCGTCCCCCAGCCAGTCCTGGGTCAACAGCGGGAGGTGCAGCCCGGCGCCGAGGCCGAAGTTCGGGTCGAGCAGGGCCTTGTAGGTGATGGCGATGGCCGCCGAGCTCAGCAGCAGAGGGATGAAGAACAGCACCGCCAGGAACTCGCGGTATCGCTGGTGCCCGGCCAGGAAGACCCCGAGGAGGAGGCTCAACGGGGTCTGGACCAGCCACGAGAGGGCCATGATCTTGAACGTCACCCAGAGCGCGTGGGGCAGGCCCGGGTCGCTGAGGGTGGAGCGCCAGCTGTCGAGGCCGGCGGGCTTGATCACGCCGATGCCGTCCCAGGAGGTGAAGCTGAGGACCAGGACGCCAAGGAGCGGCACGACGGCGAACGCCACGAAGACCAGCAGGGCCGGCAGTGCCATCCACGCGACCGATCCGCTCCGCCCGCCCGTCGAGGTGGTGCGCCGCGTCCCCGGCGCGGCGGGCGGAGCGAGCGTGGTCACTGCCCGATGACCTGGTTCATGCTGGTGGCGAACTGCTGCGGGGTGATCGACAGCTGGAAGAGCTTGGCGATGTTGTCGAGCAGCTTCTCGGCGGCGGTGGGGCTGAGGGCCTGGTCCCAGGACTGGGCGAACACCTTGGCGTTGCTGGCGGTGTTGTAGACGAACGTGAGGAACTCGGCGTCCTTCGAGGCGCCGAGCTGGCTGTCGGTGCCCTTGACGATCGGCACCGCGCCGTTGTCGGTCCACTCCTTGACCTCGGCGTCGGAGAGCACCTGGGTGGAGAAGAACTTCTTGGCGGTCTCCTTCTCCGCGTCCGTGGCCTTGGACGAGATCGAGTAGTACTGGCCGGGGTTGCCGACCGTGTTGGTCGGGTCGCCCTTGCCGCCCTCGATCCCTGGGAAGTTCATGTAGCCGAGGTTGCCGCCGCTGACGAAGTCGCCACCGGCTTCGGCCATGTTCCCGTAGGTCCAGGTGCCGTGGAGCATCATCGCGGCCTTGCCGGTGTACAGCAGTGCCTGGTCGGCGTTGGAGTCGGCGGTGATGGAGGAGAAGCCCTTGACGAAGCCGTTGGCCTTGATGAGCTCCTGCGCCTTGGTCAGCCCCTGGATGGACGCCGGGTTGGACCAGGCGTCCTTCTCACCGTCGAAGACCGCCTGGAACACCTCGGGGCCGCCCGTGCGGTCGAACAGGAACTCCAGCCACATCATGTTGGTCCACCGCGACTGCCCGCCAAGGGAGATGGGGGCGACGCCGGCGTCGTTGAACTTCGGCACCAGGCTCATGAGCTCGTCCCAGGACTGGGGCGGCTGGGCACCGACCTTGTCGAAGACCTTCTTGTTCCAGAAGAGCACGATGGGCTGGACCGTCTCGGCCGGCATCGCGTAGATCTTGCCGTCGATCGTCGCGGCCCCGAACGACGAAGGGAACAGGCGGTCCTTGACCGCGGGGTTCTCGGCGAACCACGAGGTCAGGTCCTCGACCTGGCTGGCCTCGACGTAGCTGCGCAGACCGCCGCCGCCCCAGCCCCAGATGATCGTGGGCGCCTGGCCGGCGCCGATGGCCGTCTTGATCTTGGTCTTGTAGGCGTCGTTCTGGAAGGTCGTCGCCTTGATCTGGGCGTCGGGGTTCGCCTTGTTGAACCGGTCAACGGAACCCTGGCGGATCTGCTCGCCGGGTGGACCGGTGAGGAACCAGTAGCTGGCCCCGCTGGCGGCGGCACCTCCGCCCCCGCCGCTGGTCTTGTCGCTGGGGCCGGAGCTGCCACAGGCGGCGAGCGCCACGCTGGCGGCCGCGCCCGCGGTCACGCCAAGGAAGTGACGCCGAGAGATCGTCCTGGAGTCCACGGTCATCTCCCGTACTCGAGAGCCGCGGCCTCCCGCGGCCAGCCGGTCGTCTGATGCGGTTGCGACCGGTCGTGGGCCCAGCGCGTTCGTGCTCTCCCACTCGGTTCGCGCCAGGGAATCTGCACTTTCGACCGTGACCGCGCAAATTAAGGTAGAAAGGTCGATGGGGCATGTCAAGAGCTTGCCCAGCCGACCCGGCCGGTGTAACTGAAACGACCGGAAGTGCCGCGGTCCCGGACCGCCTCGAAACTTTCGAAGAGGAGGCCCTTGTGACGAGTTCGGAATCCACCCCCGTGGCGGACCGGGTGACGCCTCGGTGGCAGGACCCGACGCTCCGGACGGCCGACCGGGTCGACCTGCTCCTCGAGCAGATGACCCTCGAGGAGAAGGTGGCGCAGCTCGGCAGCCGCTGGATCGGGGGCGCGCTGCCGGATACCGAGGCCGACACCAACCGCACGGTGGCCCCGATGCAGGACGTGTTCGCGGCCGGGCGGGCGTTGTCGCTCGAGGAGGCCAGCCGGGACGGGCTCGGCCACCTCACCCGGGTCTTCGGCAGCGCCCCGGTGACCGCCGCCGACGGCGCGGCGGAGCTCGTGCGGCAGCAGCGGGTCGTTCTCGACGCCTCCCGCCTGGGTATCCCCGCCCTGGTCCACGAGGAGTGCCTGACCGGGTTCACGACCTTCGGCGCCACGGTCTACCCGGCGGCGATCGCCTGGGGGGCGACGTTCGACCCCGCCCTGGTCGAGCGGATGGCCGCCGCGATCGGGCGGGACATGGCGGCCGTCGGCGTGCATCAAGGGCTCTCGCCGGTGCTGGACGTGGTGCGGGACTACCGCTGGGGCCGCGTCGAGGAGACCATGGGCGAAGACCCCTACCTCGTCTCGGTGCTCGGCGCCGCGTACGTGCGGGGGCTGCAGAGCGCCGGCGTCATCGCCACCCTGAAGCACTTCGCCGGGTACTCCGCCGCCCGGACGGGACGCAACCACGGACCCGTGTCGATGGGTCGGCGCGAGCTGCTGGACGTCATCCTGCCCACGTTCGAGACGGCCGTGGCCCTGGCCGGCGCCGGCTCGGTGATGAACTCCTACTCCGACGTCGACGGGGTCCCCGCGGGCGCGGACCACTGGTTGCTCACCGACCTGCTGCGGGAGGAGTGGGGCTTCGCCGGCAGCGTCGTGTCCGACTACTGGGCGGTGCCGTTCCTGGCCACGATGCACCGCATCGCCGCCGACACCGACGATGCCGGCGCCCAGGCGCTCGCCGCCGGCATCGACGTCGAGCTGCCGGACACGGTCGGCTTCGGCCGCGGCCTCCTGGAGCGGGTCCGGCGGGGCGAGCTGCCCGAGACCCTCGTCGACCGGGCCGCCCGGAGGCTCCTCACGCAGAAGGTGGAGCTGGGGCTGCTCGACGCGGACTGGACGCCCGAGGGCTCGGTGGCCGGTGCGGCCGCCGTCGACCTCGACTCACCCGCCAACCGCGCCCTCGCCAGGGAGATGGCCGAGCGGTCGGTCGTCCTGCTCGAGGCCGGGTCGGCGCTGCCGCTGCTCGGCGACGGGCGGCCGGCGCTCCGCCGGCTGGCCGTCATCGGGCCCTGCGCCGCCGACCCGCGGGTGTTCATGGGCTGCTACGCCTTTCCCAACCATGTCCTGCCGCGTCACCCGGGTCTCGGGCTGGGGCTGGAGGTGCCGACCGCGGTCGACGCCCTGGCGGCGGAGCTTCCAGGTGTCGAGGTCGTCCACGAGCAGGGCTGCCCGGTGCAGGGAGAGGACCGGTCCGGCTTCGGGGCCGCCCTGGCCGCCGCCCGCGAGGCCGACCTCTGTGTGGCCATGGTCGGCGACCTCGCCGGCCTGTTCGGGCACGGGTCGTCCGGCGAGGGGTGCGACGCCGAGGACCTCCGGCTCCCAGGGGTGCAGGCAGAGCTGGTCGGGGAGCTCCTGGAGACCGGGACGCCGGTGGTCGTGGTGGTGGTCTCCGGCCGCCCCTACGCCCTCGGCAACCTCCGCGGCCACGCCGCCGGTCTGGTGCAGGCGTTCATGCCGGGCGAGGAGGGAGGGCCGGCGCTCGCCGGCGTCCTGTCCGGCCGGATCCAGCCGAGCGGGAAGCTGCCCGTGCAGATCCCGAAGCACCCCGGCGGGCAGCCCAGCACGTACCTCCAGCCGCCCCTTGGCGGTCCGGAGAGCGCGGGGATCAGCACGCTCGACCCGACCCCCCTCTACCCGTTCGGCTACGGCGGCTCCTACACGACCTTCGAGGTGGACGGGCTACGAATCAGCGATGCCGAGGTGCCCACCGACGGCGCGTTCACCGTCTCGGTCCGGGTCCGGAACACGGGCCGGCGGGAGGGGGACGAGGTGGTCCAGCTCTACCTGCACGACGTCGTCGCGCAGGTCGCCCGCCCGGTGAAGCAGCTCGCCGGGTTCGCTCGTGTCGGGCTGGGCCCCGGCGAAGGCGTCGACGTGAGGTTCCGGGTGCACGCCGACCGGACCGCCTACACCAACCGGGAGCTCCAGCGGATCGTCGAGCCGGGCGACATCGAGGTGATGGTCGGGACATCGGCTTCGGACCTGCCCTGCCGTGGTCGCGTGCGGCTCACCGGTACCCTGCGGGTGGTCGGCCACGACCGCCAGCTCATCACTCCTGTGGAACTCAGCCCGGTCGCGGGCGACGCCGACGCGTAGTAGGGAGAGAAGGAGATCACCGTGGCGTCAAGGGACCCACGAGCCACGCTGGCCAACGTCGCGGCGTCAGCGGGCGTGTCCGTCGCGACCGTCTCCAAGGTGCTCAACGGCCACCACGACGTCGCCCCGGCGACCCGCACGCTCATCCAGGACCTTCTCCACGAGCACGACTACGTCGCCCGCCGCGGCAGGCCGGCGCGGTCTCCGACGATCGAGCTGTGCTTCCACGGCCAGCTCAACGCCTACCACACCGAGGTGTTGCAGGGTGTTGTGGAGGCCGGGGCGGAAGCCGGCGTCGCCGTCGTCGTCAGCGTGCGGCCGCGCGGGCAGCG
>DATENJ010000574.1:0-4999 GCA_035275125.1 Actinomycetes bacterium
CCCGTCGACCACCCCGCCCCGCAGCACCTCGGGCGCGCAGTAGTGGACGGTGGCGGCGAGGGCCTGCCCGTGGCCCCGCTGGGCGGCCGCCCTGACCAGGCCGAAGTCGGCCACCTTGACCGTCTCGCTGGTCAGCAGGAGGTTCTCCGGCTTGACGTCGAGGTGGACCACCCCGGCGTGGTGGGCGTGGTCGAGGGCGTCGGCCACCGGACCGAGCAGCTCGGCCGTGGTCTCCGGGCTCAGGCGCCGCTGGCTGTCGAGCAGGTCGCGCAGGGTCCGGCCGCTGATGTGCTCCATCACGATCCATGGCAGCCCCCGCTCCTCGCCCGAGTCGTAGACGGCGACCACGTTGGGGTGCGAAAGGCGGGCCGCGGTCCGGGCCTCGCGCCGGAACTGCTCGGAGAAGCCGCGGTCGCGGGCGAACTCGGGGCGGGGGACCTTGATCGCCACCACCCGGTCGAGCTGGTGGTCGTGGCCCCGGTAGACGATCGCCATGCCACCCTGGGCGATGCGGGCGACGACCTCATAGCGGCGGCGGCCCAGCGTCCGGCCGACGAGGGCGTCCACGTCGGCGGTGTTTCTGGCCAAGGTCAGTCCCAGGGTCGGTCGCCGCCCGGCGGACACCGGCCGGCAGAGAATTCTAAGCAGGCCCGACCCACAACTGCACGGAAGCTCACCGCTGGCGCATCCCGGCCCGGCCCGGGAGAATGCTCCCGACATGGCCTTCGAGGACGAGCTGGGGCTGCTCGGATTCCGCCCCGCCCAGGAGAAGCGGGACGGCACCCGGACCTTCTCCCTGGCCCGCAACCGCTACCTCACCTACTGGCTGCACCTGCCCGCCGACGACTCGACCGCCCTGTTCACCTGGGAGTTCGCCATCGGCGAGTACATGGACGAGTACGGGCTCCAGGTCGGCGCCAACGAGCCCCTCAACCAGTTCCTGTTCCCGCAGGTCGACACCGAGGTCGCGCAGGACATGGCCGAGGTCGCCAAGGCGATGGAGCGGACCGAGGCGATGTTCGAGGGCATGAACTTCGGCCACCGAGGGTGAGCCCCGGTCTTGGAGTAGTAGGCTCCAGCCCCCGACCGACCCATGGGAGGAGGCAGCATGCGCCGCGGTGGTTCACTGCTCATCACGATCCTGCTGCTCCTGGCCGCGTTCTGGGCCGGCATCCAGTATGAGCGGAGCAACTGCAAGATCGACCTGCCCGACACCACCCAGCAGGTCGACCAGACCGTCAAATGCCGCGACTACAAGGGTGTCGACCTGCCTGGCTAGGACGCCTGAACGGTGGCCGGTGGGCCGCCCGTGGCCGCTGGCGGCCGTGGGCGGCCCACCGCCTTGACGGGGGAGGCCCGGTGCTGGGGCGCGCCACCTACCTGGCCCTGATGGCCGGCTGCCTGCTGGTCACGCTGCCGCTCGAGCTGGTCCTCAAGGCGGGTGTCTACCGCCGCCCTCGTCGCTGGCTGGCGGCCGTGCTGCCGGTGTTCCTGGCCTTCAGCCTGTGGGACTGGCTGGCCATCCGCCGCAACCACTGGAGCTACAGCTCCACCTACACCAGCGGCATCGGGCTCTTCGGCCTCCCCCTCGAGGAGCTGGTCTTCTTCCTGGTCGTCCCGACCTGCGCGCTGCTCACCTACCAGGCCGTCGTCCGCCTCCTCCCGGTGAGGACCCCGCGGTGATCCGCGAGTACACCCTGGCCGCGGCGGCCGGGGTCGTCCTCACGGTCCTGCTGGAGCTGCTGGTCCTGCGCACCGGGCTGTTCCGCGACCCCCGCTACTGGGTCGCCCTTGCCGTCGTGGCCGCCTTCCAGCTGCTGGTCAACGGCGTCCTCACCTGCCCCCCGATCGTCAGCTACGACCCGGCCGAGATCCTCGGCCCCCGCATCGTCTGCGCCCCGATCGAAGACCTCGGCTTCGGGTTCGCCATGGTCACCACCACCATCGCCCTGTGGCGCCGCGCCGGCTCCACACCCGGGGACCGCTGACGGGAAGGACCGGCTTGGACACGGTCGAGGTCGACGGGCTGCGGATCGCCTACCGGCGGGCCGGGAGCGGCCCGGCGCTGCTGCTGGCCCACGGGGCGCTGGGGGACAGCCGGGACTGGCGGCGGCAGCTGGAGGGGCTGGGCGACGAGCTCACGGTGGTGGCGTGGGACGCGCCCGGGTGCGGAGGGTCGTCCGACCCGCCGGAGACCTTCCGGCTGCCGGAGTTCGCCGACTGCCTCGCCGGGTTCGCCGCCGCGGTCGGGCTCGAACGGCCGCACGTCCTTGGGCTGTCGTTCGGGGGTGGGCTGGCCCTTGAGCTGTACCGCCGCCACCCGGAGCTGCCAAGGTCGCTGGTGCTGGCGTCGACCTACGCGGGGTGGGCGGGGTCGCTGCCGGCCGAGGTCGTCACCGAGCGGGTGCAGCGGGCCGACCGCGAGGCGGGGCTGCCGCCCGAGCAGTGGGTCCGCGGCTACCTGCCCGGGCTGTTCACCGAATCGGCGCCGCCGGAGCTGCTCGAGGAGGCGGTGGCGATCATGCTGGAGGTCCGGCCGGCCGGGCTGCGGGCCATGGCCCGCAGCTTCGCCGAGGCCGACCTGCGCGACGTGCTGGGTGGCATCGGCGTGCCGACCCTGCTGCTGTACGGCGACGCCGACCGGCGCTCGCCGCTGGGGACGGTCGCGGCCGAGCTGCACGAGGCGATCCCAGGGTCGCGGCTCCGGGTCATGCCAGGGGTCGGGCACGCGGCCAACATGGAGGCCCCCGAGCGATTCAACGCCGAGGTGCGCGAGTTCCTCCGCTCGGTCCCCTAGGACAAGGCCGGGTCAGGGCTCCAGGCGGTGGAGGGCCTTGCTGACCCGATCGGCGATCCCGACGGCGTCAAGGCCCAGCTCGGCCAGCAGGACCTCGCGCTTGCCGTGGGGCAGGAACTGGTCGGGGATGCCGAGGCGCAGCAGCGGCGTTGCCACTCCCTCGTCGGCCAGGACCTCGGCCACGGCCGAGCCGAACCCGCCGGCGAGCACGTTGTCCTCGACGGTGGCGACCAGCCGGTGGGCGCCGGCCACGGCCCCGAGGCGGGGGTCGAGCGGCTTGACCCAGCGAGGGTCGGCCAGGGTCACGCTGATCCCGTCCTGCTTCAGCAGCCGGGTCGCCTCCTCGCAGGTCACGGCCAGCTTGCCCAGGCCGAGCAGGAGCACGTCGCGCCCGCGGGTGCGGACGTCCCAGGCGCCCAGCTTCAGCTTGCGGACCGGGCCCGAGACGGTGAGCCTTGGCGTGGTCGAGCGGGGGAAGCGGATCGCGACTGGCCCGGCGGTGTGGGCGACCGCGGTGGCCAGGACCCGGCGCAACTCGTTGCCGTCACGCGGCGAGGCGACGACCAGGTTGGGGATCTCCCGCAGCCAGGTGACGTCGTACACCCCGTGGTGGGAGGAGCCGTCCTCGCCGGTGACACCGGACCGGTCGAGCACGAAGATCACCGGCAGCCGGTGCAGGGCGACGTCCATCATCACCTGGTCGAAGGCCCGCTGGAGGAAGGTCGAGTAGATGGCGCAGACCGGCCGCAGCCCCTGGAGCGCCATGCCGGCGGCCATCGTCACTCCGACCTGCTCGGCGATGCCGACGTCGAAGACCCGCTCGGGGAACTCCCGCTGCATCACCGTCAGCTTGGTCGGGCCGAGCATGGCGGCCGAGATAGCCACCAGCTCGGGGTGGCGGCGGGCCTCGTCCAGCAGGGCCTGGCCGAACACGTCGGTGAAGCCGACCTCGTCGCCCGAGCGCGGCAGGACCCGGCCGGTCTCCGGGTCGAAGGCGCCGAGCGAATGGAGGTTGTCCTCCTCGTGCTCCTCGGCCGGCGGGTAGCCGCGGCCCTTCTGGGTGATCACGTGCAGCAGGACCGGGCCAGGGACCCGCTTGGCGTGGTCGATGGCCTTCTCGAGGGCGGCCAGGTCGTGGCCGTCGACCGGCCCGGCGTACTGCCAGCCCAGGTCCTCGAACACCACCCGGGGCGCGACCAGGGCCTTGGCCCCCTCCTTGACCCGCTTGGCCGCCTCGACCATGCCCTCGCCGACCAGCGGCACCCGGCCGAGGGTCTCCTCGACGCCCTTCTTGAGGCTCTCGTAGCCGGGGTGGAGCCGGAACGGGGCCAGGTGCCCGGCGAGGCCGCCGACCGTCGGGGCGTAGCTGCGGCCGTTGTCGTTGAGGATCACCAGCAGGTCGGGCTTGCGGTGGCCGATCAGGTTGAGCGCCTCCAGCGCGACCCCGCCGGTGAGCGAGCCGTCGCCCACCACCGCCACCACCCGGCCGTCGCCCTTCCCGGCCCGGCGGGCCTCGGCCAGGCCGAGCGCGTAGCCGAGGGCGGTCGAGGCGTGGGAGTTCTCGATCACGTCGTGGGGGCTCTCGGCCCGCGACGGGTAGCCGGAGAGCCCGCCGAGGGTGCGCAGGCCGGCGAAGTCGTCCTGGCGGCCGGTGAGCAGCTTGTGCACGTACGCCTGGTGGCCGGTGTCCCAGACGATCCGGTCGACCGGCGAGTCGAGCGCCCGGTGCAGGGCGATGGTGAGCTCGACGACACCGAGGTTGGGGCCGAGGTGGCCACCGCGGACAGCCACCGCCCGGACCAGGAACTCCCGGATCTCGGCGGCCAGCTCACCGAGCTGGTCGCCGCTGAGCTGCCGTAGGTCGCCAGGTTGCTTGATCGATTCCAGCATGACGATTCGAGGATATGAGGTTCCGGGCGTTCGCGCCTCCTGAGACCCGGGAGCCTACCGCAGCGGCGAGGTGGCGTGACGGACAGCCACGAGGAGCTGGGCGCAGCCGGCCGCCGCGAGCAGCGCCAGGACGGCAAGGGCCACCGGGTAGCCGAGGTCGAGGGCGGCCGCCGCCACGCCGTCGCCGCCCAGCTGGGCCAGGCCGACGGCCAGGCCGGTCAGGCCGAGGACGATCACCCGGGTCGGGCGCTCGCCAGGGGTGGCCAGCGTCCAGGCGGCCGCCACCTGGGCGGCCTGGGCCCTGGCCCGGAC
>DATENJ010000575.1:0-3190 GCA_035275125.1 Actinomycetes bacterium
ATCGGGACCTCGATCCGCACCTACGCCAACAACAACCGCTACCCCTGGACCCCGTCCCATGACCGGCGGCCGGCGATCGAGGCGCCCACCGGGATCACCTTTGTCGGCTACGAGAACCCACCCGGGGTTCGCACCGACCGGCGGGTCCAGCACTTCCTCGACAGTGACCGCGCCGCTTGGTACAACCACGTCAACCTCAGCGCCCACGACCACGGCGGCCACTTCATCCCCTGGGAAATCCCCGACGAGTGGGTGGACGACCTCCGGCGGACCTTCCGGGCCGCCGCTGGCCGGTGAGTGCGTTACCCTTCGTCGGGACGGCGGAGCGGTCGCTGTTCCGGTACAATCCGGACTAACTTGACGCAGCATGGAGCCCGGTCGGTCACATCACTGGAGGGAGCGTGACGATGAGGACCAAGCCTCGTCGACCTGCTCATCGCGTGACGACGGCGCATCTCCAGGCCGCCTATCCGTTTATTTCCGAGGGCGGTCTGGGGAGCGAGGGCGTCTATATCGGTCGCGACGTCTTCGGCGGCTCATTCTGCTATGACGCGTGGGCGCTGTACGGCCGCGAGATCACCGGCCCCAACATGCTGGTGATCGGCCAAATTGGGTACGCGAAATCGAGTCTGATCAAGACCTTCCTGTGGCGGCAACTGCTGTTCGGGCGGACCGCCTGGGTGATCGACCCCAAGGGGGAGTACGACGCCCTGGCGGCGATGTGCGGGGTGGAGCCGATCCGGTTCGCCAGTGGGGGGACGCTCAGGCTGAACCCGCTCGACCCGATGATCGGCGGCGACGCGCAGCTGGCCCTGCTGCGGTCGATCTCGGGCGTGATGCTGGGACGCAACCTGCGGCCCGAGGAGGACGCCTGCCTTGAGCGGGCCCATGACGAGGCGGTGGTGGAGGCGGTCAGGCGCAACAGCCAGCCGATCATCCCCCAGGTGGTGAACCGGCTGCTCGAGCCCTCGGACGCGACCGCCCACGAGCTGCGGACCTCGACGGCGCGGCTGGCCGAGGACGGGCGGCAGCTGGCGCTGTCGCTGCGCCGGATGGGGGCCGGGGACCTCAGGGGGATGTTCGACGGGCCGACCTCGCCGGGCCTTGACCTGTCGGGGCGCCTGGTGGTGTTCAACCTCAGGGAGGTCAAGGACGAGGCCCGGCCCATCCTGATGGCCTGCACGGCGGCCTGGCTGCAGGGGTCGTGGGCCCGGAACGACGGGGTGCGGCGGATCGTCGTGCTCGACGAGGCGTGGGTCGTGCTGCGGCACCTGGCGATCGCCCGGTGGCTGCGGGAGAGCTGGAAGCTGGCCCGCCAGTACGGGGTCCAGAACATCGCGGTGATGCACCGGCTCTCGGACCTGACCGCGGCCGGCGACTCGGGGAGCGAGCAGGTCCAGCTGGCCAAGGGGCTGCTGGAGGACTCCGAGACCCGGGTGATCTACCGGCAGTCGCCCGGTGAGGTGGAGCAGGCCCGGGAGCTGTTGGGGCTGACCCAGACCGAGGTCGAGCAGATCCCGATGCTGGAGCGGGGCGAGGCCCTGTGGCGGGTGGGGCGGCGCTCGTTCATCGTCCAGCACCGCATCGACCCGCTGCTGGAGCGGGAGATCGTCGACACCGACGCCAACATGGGCCCGCGGGCGGGCCCATGGGTCGCCGCTGAGGCCGACGAGGCCGTCGACTCGGCGTCATGAGCCTGCGGCCGGCGGTGCGGCGGGAAGGCCCGCTCGACCAGGCCCTGCTGATGCTCATCGTGGTCCTGCTCGGGGCCACCTTCATCCTCTGGCTGACCGGGGAGGTGGCCGGCTTCGTCCACTCCGGCGAGTGGCCCAACGTGTCGCTGTCCGAGATGGGCAGGGTCGTGACCGGGGTGCCGCGCCACCCGCTCGACCCGGCCGCCGCCTGGCCCAAGGGGGTCCGCCACCTCCTGCCCGGGCCGGTGCTGTTCTGGGCGACCTTCATGATCCTGCTGGTCGTCCTGGCCACCGCCTGGGTCTTCCTGTCGTCGCTGCTGCGCTCGGCCCGCCGGCGCATGGGGCGGGCCATCGTGGTCGAGCGGGCCGCCCCCTCGGGCGACCAGGTCGGGCCGACCGGCTGGGCCCGCCCGCAGCTGTTCCGGGAGCTGTACGTGAAGGCGCCGACCCCCTGGCGGGTCACCCTCGGCCGGGTCAACGGCCGCCTGGTCGCGGCCCAGCCGCTCCAGGCGGTGATCGCCCTCGGCCCGACCCAGAGCCAGAAGTCCAGCGGCCTGACCATCCCGGCCGTCCTGGAGTGGGACGGGCCGGTGCTGGCCGCCTGCGTCAAGCCCGACCTGATCCGCTCCACCATCGGCCGGCGCTGGCAGAAGGGCGAGGTGTTCCTCTACGACCCGGCCGGGGCGACCGGGATGGAGGCCAACACCTGGTCGCCGCTGCCCCGCTGCGAGACCTGGGAGGGCGCCTACCGGATGGCCCTTTCCCTGGTCAACGCCGGCCGCATGGGCAGCAGGGCCGACCGGGAGATGGAGCCCATCCCCGGCGCCACCACCAACCTGCTCGGGGCGATGCTGCTGGCCGCGGCCATCTCCGGCCGGTCCATGGCCGACGTGCTCCGCTGGGGCCAGCGCCAGGACCGGGCCGAGATCACCGCCGCCATCAACGTGGCCAACGAGCCGGCCGCCCTTGACGCCTTCGAGTCGATCTGGAGCCTGGCCGAGCAGCGCCGCAGCCAGGTCTACGCCCAGATGCTCGGGGTGATCGCCGCCTACACCGACCCGACGGTCAAGGAGGCGTCGGCCGGGACCCGGTTCACCGCCGAGAAGCTGCTCGACGGGGTGGCCAACACCGCGTACGTGAACCTGCCCGCGCACGAGCAGCGCCGGCTCGGGCCCCTGAGCGTCGCCCTGGTCCAGGACGTCATCGAGCTGGCCTTCGAACGCTCCCGGAACCGGGGCGCGCCGATCGACCCGGCCCTGCTGGTCGTGCTCGACGACGCCGCCAGCTCGGCCGCCCTGCCCCAGCTCGACCAGTACGCGGCCAGCGCCGGCGGCTACGGGGTGCAGCTGGTGACCACCTTCCGGCACCTGTCGCAGATCCGGGCCCGCTACGACGACCGGGCCGAGGCGGTGCTGTCCAACCACCTGGCCAAGGTCATCCTGAGCGGCGTGACCGACGCCGACACCCTGGCGCACCTCTCCCACATGCTCGGGGAC
>DATENJ010000576.1:0-2008 GCA_035275125.1 Actinomycetes bacterium
CGGCCTGGCCGCCCACAGCGGGTCGCGGCCGCGGGCCCTGTCGGGTGGCCAGGCTCAGCGGGTGGCCCTGGCCAGAGCCATGGTGTCCGACCCGCGGCTGCTGCTGCTCGACGAGCCGCTGGCCGCCCTGGACGCGGCCACCCGCACCGAGGTCCGCCGCGACCTGCGCCGCCACCTGGCCTCCTTCGACGGCACCCGGCTGCTCGTCACGCACGACCCGCTGGAGGCGATCGCTCTGGCCGACCGGCTGGTCGTCCTTGAGACCGGCCGTGTCACCCAGACCGGCACCCCGGCCGAGGTGAGCGCCCGGCCCCGTTCCCGCTATGTGGCCGAGCTGGTCGGGGTCAACCTGTACCGGGGCCTGGCCGACGGCCATAGCGTCCGGCTGGACGACGGCGGCGCGGTGGTGGCCGCCGACAGCAACCACGGCGAGGTGTTCGCCGCCATCCACCCCCACGCCGTCGCCCTGCATCGCCAGCCCCCGGAGGGGACGCCCCGCAATGTCTGGTCCGGGACCGCCGACACCCTCGAGGTCATCGGCGACCGGGTGCGGATCCGGGTCACCGGCCTGGTCCCGATCGTCGCCGAGGTCACCCCCGCTGCCGCCAGCGAGCTCAAGCTGGGCGACGGCGGCCCGGTGTGGGCCACGGTCAAGGCCACCGAGGTCACGGTCTATCCCGCCTGAGCCGACCGACGGCCGGTAGACTTCCCGATCGTGCCAGCGACCGATCCAACCAGGGAGGACCCGTGAAGCTCAGCGCCCGCAACCAGCTCAGCGGAACCGTCCGCAGCGTCGAGCTCGGCACGGTGATGGCCGAGATCGTCGTCGACGTCGACGGCCAGCAGATCGTCTCGGCGATCACCCGCAGCTCCGCCGAGCGCCTCGGCCTTGCCGAGGGCAGCCCGGTCACCGTGTTCATCAAGGCCACCGAGGTCCTGCTCGGGGTCGACGACGCCTGACCGGCTCAGGCGTCGGCCAGGAGGCGGGCTTGCTGCTCCTCGAGGTCGAAGTCGGCCTTGGGCCAGGTCAGCTTCATGTCCTCGAGGTGCTCGACCAGTAGGTTGGCGACCGCCCAGTCGCGGTACCACTTGCGGTCGGCCGGGACCCGGTACCAGGGGGCGGTGTCGTTGTTGCAGCGCTCAATGGCGGCCGCGTACGCCTCCTGGTAGTCGGCCCACGAGGCCCGCTCCTCGACGTCGTGGGGGTTGAACTTCCACAGCTTGGTCGGGTCGTCGAGCCGGGCCAGCAGGCGCTGGCGCTGCTCCTCCTTGGAGATGTGCAGGAACACCTTGACCACGCGGGTGTCCTCGTCGGCCAGCCGGGCCTCGAAGCGGTTGATGGCGGCGTAGCGCCGCGTCCAGGTCGACCGTGGGACCAGGTTGTGCACCCGCACGATCAGGACGTCCTCGTAGTGGGAGCGGTCGAACACCCCGAGCTTGCCCGGCCCCGGCAGCCGCCGGCGGATCCGCCAGAGGAAGCCGTGGGCCAGCTCCTCCTTGGTCGGGGCCTTGAACGAGGTGATAGCGCAGCCCTGGGGGTCGACCTGGCCGACGACGTGGCGGATCACGCCGCCCTTGCCCGAGGTGTCCATGCCCTGGAGGATCAGCAGCAGCCGCCGCGGCCCGCCGCTGACCCCCTCGGCGTGGAGCCGCTCCTGGAGGTCGGACAGGCGCGGGCTGAGGGTGGCCAGGGCGGCCCGGCCGGCCGCCTTGTCGCCGTCGAACCCGGGGGTGGCGCGGGTGTCGAGCGCGCTCAGGTCGACCGGGCCGGACGGGACCCGCAGCAGGTCCGAGACCCGCGCGGCCGCCTTGGAGCTCTTGGCCATGGGATGCCTTTCCAGCGGGGACGGTGGCCGGCATCGTCGCACCTCGGCCCCGGCGGCGCACGCGGGCGGCCCTCCGCGCGGGAGCTGCTGCCAGACTAGGTCCCATGGCCCGTCTGTTCGTTGCCGTGCTGCCGCCGCCCGAGGTGGTCGCCCGGCTCTCGGCCCTCGACCGGCCGGCGCTG
>DATENJ010000577.1:0-3780 GCA_035275125.1 Actinomycetes bacterium
GGACGCCGAGGTGGTGGCGCGGCTGCGGGGCGCCGGGGCGGTGGTGGTGGGCAAGACCCGGACCCATGAGTTCGCCTACGGGGTGACCACCCCGGGGACGGCCAATCCCTGGGACCTGGAGCGCAGCGCCGGAGGATCGAGCGGCGGGTCGGCCGCGGCCGTGGCGGCCCGGCTGGTCGCCGGCGCGCTGGGGACCGACACCGCCGGGTCGATCCGGATCCCGTCCTCCTGCTGTGGCCTGGTCGGCCTGAAGCCAACCTGGGGCCGGGTCCCCGCGACCGGCGTGTGGCCGCTGTCCTGGTCCTGCGACCACGTCGGCCCGATCGCGACCACCGTCGCCGACGTCACCCTCCTCGACGAGGTCCTTGCCGGCACCGCGGCAACCGGGGCCGCGGCGACCGGGGCCGTGGAGGGAGTTCGGGTTGGGCGGGTGGTGGGGGATGACCTCGGTCCGGTTGAGCCGGGGGTGGCTGCGGTTGTTGACGAGCTGTGCCGGCGGGTGGAGGCGGCCGGGGGGGCCGTTGACGAGGTGGTGCTGCCGCTTCGGGCGGCCAGGGGGGCGGTGGCGGCGATTGTCCTTGCCGAGGCGGCGGCGGCTCACGCCCGGCTGCTGGCCGAGACGGGGGAGGACGGCTACAGCCGGGCCATGCTGGCCATGATCCGGATCGGCCGCAGCGCCCTGGCTGACGAGTACCTGACCGGGCTGCGCTACCGGGGCCGGTTCCTGGCCGAGGTCGAGGGGCTGCTGGCCGGGCGGGAGGCCCTGCTCCTGCCGACCCTGCCGTGCCCGGCCCCGCCGGCCGGCGAGCGGACCGTGACGATCGCCGGGACCCGGGTCGGCGTCCAGGCCGCCCTGACCCGCCTGCCCGGGCCGTTCAACTGCTCGGGCAGCCCCGCCATCTCCCTGCCCGCCGGCCTGGTGGGCGGGCTCCCGGTCGGGGTCTCGCTGGTCGGGAGGATCGGCGGGGACCGGGCGCTGCTGGCGCTGGCGGCCTGGGTCGAGGCCGTGGCCCCGGACATCGGCAGGCCGGCCGTCCACGCGTAACTGCCCGTCCCCAGGCCGGTCTGGTTGAATGCAGAGTGAGTCGCCAGGGGCGGGAGGCCACGTGAGCGAGCGGGAGCAGCGCCAGCCGGCCCGCGCCGGCTCGGCCCGCAAGCGCGGCAGTGTCCCCACCTACTCCTGGGCCAGGACCCCCCCGGCCCGGCTGGTCCGCAGCGGCATCCAGTACGGGGCGCTGGTCCCGCTGCTCAAGTTCATCTCGCCGTTCACCGTCATCGGCAAGCGCAACCTGAGCAAGCTCAACGGCCCGGCGGTGTTCGTGGCCAACCACCAGAGCCATTTCGACGCGCCCATCTCCCTGGCCGCCCTCGGCGGCCGGGTCCGGCGGCGGCTGGTCGTGGCCGCGGCCGCCGACTACTTCTACAGCTCCGCCGTGAAGGGCACGGCCGCGTCACTGGCCCTCGGCACGGTGCCGTTCGTCCGCTCCGGGGGCTCCAGCCGCGACTCGCTCCAGTTCCTCAAGGACCTGGTCGGCAAGGGCTGGTCGGTGCTGATCTTCCCCTCGGGCACCCGCGGCACCGGCGCCTCCGGCTTCAAGAAGGGCTTCGCCTACCTGGCCGTCGACGCCCAGGTCCCGGTCGTCCCCATGTACCTGCACGGGCTCGACCAGGTGATGCCCAAAGGCTCGTTCATCCCCCTGCCCGGCGGGGTGGTCGTCGGCATCGGCGAGCCCATCCCCCCCGGCGACGACTACAACGCGCTGGTGGCCAAGGCCGAGGCCGGCGTGGCCCAGGTGCGCACGGTGGTCAAGGGCTGGGAAGGAGCGTAGGCCAGCCGGTGCCCCGCAACCCCTTCGCCAACCCGCTGTTCGTGCCCGTGTTCCTACGGGTGATGCTGCTGCTCGTGGTCGGCCTGGCCGCCGTCCTGCTGTCCCAGCGGCGCTCGCTCGAGGTGTGGCGCCGCTCGACCCTGTTCCTGCGGGTCCGCACCTGGTTCGTGATCGGGCCGCTGTTCGTCCTGGCCGCCTTCATCGGCGGGTTCGTCGCCTTCCTGCTGGCGACCTTCGTGGTCGTCCAGGCCTGCTCGGAGTTCGCCCGCATCGCCGGCATCGACCGCCGCTACGCCTACCTGCTGATGCTCTGGGGCGAGCTGGGGCTGCTGGTGGCCGCCCTGGCCCGGGACTTCTTCGCCTTCCTGCCGTTCGGGTTCTTCATCGCCCTCACCCTGCTGCCGATCCTGTCCGGCCAGATCACCGAGGCCCACCGCCAGGTCGCCGACACCCTGGTCGGGTACGTGTTCGTTGGCCTGCCCATGGCCTACATCGTGCTGGTCAAGTCGGCCGAGCCGTGGGGGCTGAACTTCCTGGTGATCGTGACCGTCTCGGTGGCCCTGTCCGACGTCGCGGCCTACGCCACCGGGTCGGCGCTCCGCGGGCGCAAGCTGATGCCGAAGGTCGACCCGACCAAGACCTGGGGCGGGGTGCTCGGCAACCTCGTCGGGGCGGCGGTCGGGGTCGGCTGGCTGTGGGTCGCCATCCCGCCCGAGTGGTCGCCGGCCGCGGTGGTCGTGCTGGTCCTGGCGATCGCCGCCGGGAGCGTCTGGGCCGACCTGACCGGCAGCTTCATCCAGCGTGCCTTCCGGACCGAGGTCCGCAGCACCGTCATCCTCGGCTACGGCGGCGTGCTGAACCGGGTCGACTCACTGCTGCTGGCGTTCCCGCTCGCCTACTTCGCGCTGCTCCTGGTGCACAAGCTGCTGCCATGACGCTCGCCTACGACCGGGGCTCGGCCTCGCCGCCGCCCGGGTCGTCACCGGAGCCGTGCCCCAAGGGCACTGGCCGGCGGTGCATGGCGAACAGCAGGCCGTAGGGCTCGCCGTCGGGGTCGGGGCCCCTGGTCACGAAGTCGTCCAGGATGGCGATGACCCTGGCCAGGAGCTCGTCCAGCGACGCCTTGTTCAGGGTCAGGGCGAGCCGGTTGAACGAGGTGGCGGCATCCGGCCCGGCCTCGGCCAGCTCGGCCAGGAACGCCTCCAGCATCGCCTGGGTGGCGGTGGCCTCCCCGACCGGGTTCTCCTCCAGGCTGAGGGTCCAGGACTTGCCGGTGGCCCGGTACGGCTTCTCGAGCGCGCCCTTGTCGCCCTGGCGGACCTCGCCGGGCACCAGGAAGCCGGTGTTGACCAGGGTGCGGACATGGTGCAGGACCGTGCCCGGGTCCTTGCCGAGCCACTCGGCCAGCTGCTTGTTGGTCAGCGCCTGGTCGAGGCAGAGCCGCAGGATGCGCATCCGCAGAGGGTGGGCCAGCGCCTTGGCCTCGGCCGCCGTGGCCGGCCGCCGGACCACCGGTCCCTTGCCCCTCGTCGACTGCTCCCGCGTGTCCATGGGTTTCATTCTATCGATTGACTATTCCAAATCAATAGGTTACCGTCCGCTTCATGAGCTTGGGACGGAACTTCACCAAGGCCGTGGTCGCCTCCGGGTTCGCCAACCTGGCCGACGGCGTCCTCTGGGTCGCCCTGCCCCTGCTGGCCGTGCGGCTCACCCAGTCGCCGCTGCTGATCGCCGGCATCACGGTGGCCGCCCGGCTCCCCTGGCTGCTGGCCCCGGTGGCCGGGGCCTTCGCCGACCGCCTCGACCGGCGCCAGTCGATGGTCCGGGTCAACCTTGTGCGGTTCGTGCTGCTCGGCGGCCTTGCCCTGGCCGTCGCCGTCGACGTCGCCACCCTCCCGATGCTGTACGTGGTGGCCGTGCTGCTCGGAGTGGGCGAGACCCTGTTCGACAC
>DATENJ010000578.1:0-3697 GCA_035275125.1 Actinomycetes bacterium
CCGTCTCCGCTCGGGGTCTTCCCGCAGCGACAAGTCGGTCTCTCGCTCCAGCGCGCGGCGGAACTCCTCGTCGCTGACGGGCGGTTGGCGGGGCGGTGTGTTCTGCCGGGGACGGCGCTCGTCGCTCACGGAGAGGTGTCCTCCTGGAGGGTTTGGCGCCAACCACAGTAGTCGCGCCGCCGGTCCCGCGGCAGGCCGACCCCAAACGCTAACGTCTTGCACGGTGACCGGCGGCGGTGGAGAGTGTCCCTCCGAGGTGGCGGAGGGAGCCCATGACGACCATCAGCGACGACGAGCTGTACACGGGCCTGCACGCGTTCGTGTTCATCAAGGAGGTCGACCCGGGGCGCAATATCGCCGACGTGGTCGACGACATCGCCGACCCCGAGCGCTTCAGCTCCGACAACGGGCGGGTGCTGTTCGCGTCGGTGGTCGTCGGCTCCTACATCGGCTTCGCCCACGTCCGCGCCGACGAGGGCGACCTGGCGGCGCTGCAGCGGTTCATCTACCAGGACCTGTGGGCGAGGGGGGTGCACTGCGAGCATGCCGTCGAGGGCCCCGTCTACACCACGATGGGCGTGAACGCCCAGCCCAAGGGGCCCAAGCGCAAGAGCCCGCCGTTCTGTGCCCTGGTACGGGTCCGGACCGACGACGACCCGGTGGCGGTGATGCGTGAGATCGCCCGCCGGTTCGACGAGACCGACCCCTTCCAGGGCGCTTCGGTCACCTTCGGCAGGGCCGACCTGCTGGTCGAGCTGGCCGGGGACACCCTCGACTCGGTCAGCCAGCCCGTCCTGTCGGTCATCAGGGAAGCGCCTGGGGTCATCTGGACCGACACGGCGTTCGCCTACTCCGGTCCCTGGCGAACCCCCTCCTAGCCACCGCGACCCGCCGCCGTGACGGTCGACCCCGCCATGAGCGCCGTCCCGAGCGGCGAGCGCAAGCTGGTCACGCTGGTGTTCGCGGACCTCTCCGGCTTCACCGCGCTGGCCTCCTCGCTCGACCCCGAGGAGGTCTACGCCGTGGTCCGGCCCGGCCTGGCGGCCATGCAGCGGCTGGTGGAGGAGCACGGCGGGACCGTGCCCCAGGTGATGGGGGACGGGTTCATGGCCGTCTTCGGGGTCCCGACCGCCCACGAGGACGACGCCGAACGGGCCGTCCGGGCCGCGCTGGCCGTCCGTGACCACGCCAGGGCCCTGCACCGCGCCGGCGGCTGGGGAACGGGCATCCGCTTCCCCGAGGCCCACGCGGGCGTCAACTCCGGCGAGGTGATGGTCGCTCCCTCGTCCGAGCTGAGCGGCTTCGCCATCCTCGGCGACACCGTCAACGTCGCCGCCCGCCTGGCCGACCTGGCCCGGCCGGGGGTCGTGCTGGTGGCCGAGCCGACCGTGCGCCGCACCGGGCACGCGATCCGCTTCGGGCCGGGCCGCGCCTACCGGGCCAAGGGCAAGCCGAGACCGGTGATGGCCTTCGAGGCCATCGAGGCCCGCTCCGCCCTGCCCGCCGGACGGGCCACCCCCATCGTCTCGGGCGGCTTCGTCAACCGCGAGCTCGAGCTGGACGCGCTCGAGCAGGCGCTGAGCCAGGCGCTCCGCGAACGGCGCTCCAACGTGCTGGTGGTGACGGCCGAGCCCGGGGCCGGCAAGACGCGACTGGCGACCGAGTTCACCAGCCGGCGGCCCGACACCATTGTCCTGAGCGGCCGCTGCACCGCCTACGGGCAGCGGCTGCCGCTGTCCCCGATCGGCGACGCGGTGCAGGCCCTGATCGGCCTGCCTGCCGACGCCCCCGCGACCGTGGCCGACCGGGAGGTGCGGCGGCTGGCCGACCGGGTCGCCGGGTCGCGTCGGGCCGGCGATCTGGTACGGGGACTCAAGCTGCTGCTCGGCACCATCGACCCGGGGGAGGTGCGCGACCCCGGCGGCGCCGCCGGGGAGTCGACCCTGGCCGCCAGGGCCGTGGTCGAGGGCCTGGCCCGCGAGGGACCGGTGGTCACCGTCGTCGACGACCTGCACTGGGCCGACGCCCAGCTGCTGGAGCTGCTCCGGACGACCAGTGCCGACCCATGGTCGGGGCCGGTACTGGTGCTCGGGCTGTCGCGCCCCGAAGCCCTCGAGGCCAGCGACGCGCTGCCCACCCTGGAGCTGGGAGCGCTCCCCGAGCGGCAGCTGCGGGAGCTGGGCGAGCTGGCCCTGGGTCCAGGCGCGCCCGGGCAGGTCCTGGAGCGGATCGCCGCCCGCGCCTCCGGGAACCCGCTGTTCCTTGAGGAGAGCCTGAGCATGCTGGTGGAGTCGGGCGCGCTGGTCCGGCAGGACGGCACCTGGGTCGTGGCCGATCCCGGGCTGTTGGAGCGGGTGCCGGCCACCATCCGGACACTCATCGCCGCCCGCCTCGACGGGCTGCCCCCCGACGAGCGGCGGGTGCTGCGCGACGCCGCGGTCTGCGGCGAGGCCGCCTGGGACCGGCTGCTGCAGACCCTCTCGGGAGGGGCCGACGTGCGGGAGGCCCTCAAACGCCTGGTGCAGCGGGGCCTGCTCCAGCAGCGCCCCTACTCGCCGGTCCCTGGAGCCGAGGAGTACGGGTTCAGGCACGTGCTCATCCGGGAGGTGGCGTATGCGTCCATCCCCCGCCGGGACCGGTCCTGGCTGCACCTCCAGGTCGCGACCTGGCTGCGGGAGGCGTCGCGCCTCCCCGAGGAGCCGCTGGCCGAGCTCGCCCACCACTACGAGCTGGCCTGGCGCCTCAGCCACTCCAGCGCCGCCGGCACCGCCGACCCCGCCCTGGCCCGGCTGGCCGCCGAGTATCTCGGCCGCTGGGCCGACCGGACACTCACCTACCAGGCCCGGCTGGCCGAGTCGCTGTACCGGCGCGCGATCGAGGCCGCGGCCGCGTCCGCCGACGAGGACCCTGGGCTGGCCATCCGGACGTCGCTGGGACGGGCCGAGAGCCTGATCGAGCTCGGGCGCCACCAGGAGGCGACCGAGCCGGCCAACGCCGGCCGCGACCTGGCGCGACGCAGCGGCGACGGGCACCTGGAGGCCAGAGCGCTGCTCGCCCTCGGACGCATCGAGTCCGACGTCGGCGACGACGAGGTCGCGCGGCGCCTGCTCGGTCAGGCGCTGTCGTCGTTCGAGGCCGTCGGGGACCTGGGCGGCCAGGCCTGGGCCAAGCACCGGCTCTCGGAGGTCCTCGGGCGGGCCGACTACGCCCTCGAGCTCGAGCACCTGCGCGAGGCCTACCGGCTGTTCGAGCGGGCCGGCGACACCTGGGGGCTGGCCGTGGCCGCCCAGGACCTGGCGTACCTGCTGACAACGGTCGGCGGCGAGGAGTTCCATCACTGGTACGGGCAGGCGCGCCGGCTGGCCGGGAGCGACAGCGACCTCCGGTCCCGGGCGGCCCTGCTGCGGACCTGGGGGTACTTCAGCTACTACCGCGGGGAGCACGGCGAGGCCATCAGGGCCATGGGCGAGGCCAGGCCGATCGCGGTCGAGGCCGGGGACCGCTACGCCGAGGCGGACACGTTCCTGATCGAGGCGATGGCCGCCTCCCAGGTCGCCACCCCCGCCGACGCCGGGCGGCTGGCCACCGAGGTGGTCCGGCTGGGCAGGTCGATCGGGTCGCTGCGGATCGCCGGGCTCGGCCTGGCCGTCGGCGCCCGGGCCTGCCTCCGGCAGGGGAACCCGGCGCGGGCCACCAG
>DATENJ010000579.1:0-11700 GCA_035275125.1 Actinomycetes bacterium
TGGCCGCGGCGGCCGCCATCCTGATCGTGGTGGCGCTGTCGGTCTGGAACCTGAGCCTGCGTGACGAGAACGCCGCCATCCGCGACCGCGTGGCCGCCCTGGAGCGGGCGACCCAGCTGGCCAACGACCCCAGCGCCAAGCTGGTGACGATGGACGAGGTGCCCGGGCCGGAGGGGGCCCAGGCCACGGTGATCGCCTCCAGCCGTCAGGACCGGGGCGTACTCCTGGTCCAGAGCCTGCCCCCGCTGGCCCGCAACCGCGTCTACGAGCTCTGGGGAGTCCCCCAGGGTGACATCGCCAAGGCCCAGAAGGCGCTGGTCTTCGTGCCCCTGCGGCGCCAGGGCGTGCAGGCGCTGCAGTTCGAGGTGCCGATCCAGCCAGGGACGGTGTTCGCGATCACGGACGAGCCCGGCCCCGACGGCAGCGAGAAACCGACGAACCAGCCGCTGCTGGTCGGCGCGCCACCTTCCGCGTAGTGCGGGTAGCGTGGTGTTAGTCCGAATCGGCTACGTTGACCGTAGTCATACCGAGGGGTTCCTCGTCGGTATGGTGGCGTGCAGGGTGCTGTCTGTATGAGAATCGGCACCACTCGTGGGACCGGTTGTGTCCGCAAGTAGTTTTGGCCGCTCGACCGGAGGGGACGACAAGCCTATGACCCAGAGCCAGACGACGGCGCCTTCGCTGCTGGGGCTGGAAGAGGATGGCCGCGATCTCTTCGGCCTGGCCGCCCACAAGCTCAACACGCCGCTGGCCTGCATCCGTGGGTTCGTCTCCACCCTCCTGCAACGTGGCGACCAGCTGGACACCGAGACGGTCCAGCAGTTCCTCTCCCTCGTGCTCACCCAGACCGACCGCCTCCAGGGGCTGGTCAGGGACTTCCTGCTGCTGGCCCGGGTCAACGGCGGGATCGAGGCCCTGGCCCGGCCCTTCCGGCCCCGTGACGTGCTCCTGAACCTGGTCGACGACCTCGGCACCGAGGGGGTCAGGGTCCGCTTCGCCGGGGACGTCGACAACGAGGCGGTCGGCGACGCCGAGCTCGTCAAGCTGGCCCTGCGGCCGCTGGTCGAGAACGGCCTCACCTACGGCCCCCGCCTCGGCATGGTCACGGTCACCGTCGACGCCGGTCCCGAGGGCACCAGCTGGGAGGTCCACGACGGCGGCTCGCGGCTCACCAACGAGCGGATCAGCCAGCTGTTCCGGCCCTTCACCCGCTCCGACGAGCCGGTGGAGCGGCGGGGCTCGGGGGCCGGCCTGGGCCTCACCCTGGCCAAGGCCTACGCCCAGGTCCTCGCCGGCGAGGTCGGCGGGCGGGCCGACGAACAGGGTACGGTCTTCTGGGTCAAGGTCCCGGCCCCGGCCGCCGAGGGGGCATAGGTGAGCGAAGCGAACAACGAGGAGAACGGCAACCCGACCAAGGTCCTGGTGGTCGACGACCACTCGGTGACCAGGCACGGCGTCGTCCTGCTGTGCACCGCCGCCGAGGGGGTCGAGGTGATCGGCGAGGCCTCCGACGGCAACGAGGCCATCGCGCGGGTCACCGAGCTGCTCCCCGACGTCGTCCTCATGGACGTCGACATGCCCCGCCGCGACGGGATCAGCGCGACCAAGCAGATCCGCCAGGACCACCCCTCGGTGGGGGTGGTGGTGCTCACCGTGCACGAGGACCAGGAGACGATCTTCGAGGCCATCAAGGCCGGCGCCTCCGGGTACCTGCCCAAGTCGGCCACGCTCGACGACATCCGCTCGGCCGTCAAGGCGGTGGCCGCCGGCGGCTCGTTCCTCGACCCGGTCCAGGCGCGCAAGCTGCTGCACCAGTTCAACCGCTACGCCGACGAGACCAAGGCCGCGGCCGACATCTACTACCTGCTCACCGGGCGGGAGCGGGAGATCCTGGCCCTGCTGGCCGAGGGCCTGACCTCGCGCCAGATCGCCAGCCAGCTGGTCATCTCCGAGCGGACGGTCAACACCCACATCGGCAACATCTACCGCAAGCTCCACGTCAACAACCGGGTGGACGCGGTGCGGGAGGCCATGCGGATCCGACTGGTCGAGCCACCTCGGTAGTCCTTACCACCCAGCGTGTCCAGGTATCGACGCGTTCTCGAGCATCTGCGCAGAAATAGGTAGCAGGGCTCAACAGATCGGGGCATAGGGACGCCGGAGCCCAAGCCGTAGCATCGGGCTGAATGCTGTTCAGTTAGCAGCCGATCTTGGAGCTTCCGGTGCCGGCCCACGTGCTCGTCCTCGACGCCGCTGAAGGGATCGGGCCCTGGGCACGGGATGCCCTGGCCCATGCCGGGCTTGCCTGCTCGCTGGTGAAGGAGAACGTCGAGGCCCTCCGCAGCGTCGACGCCCAGTGGCCGGCGCTTGTGGTCGTGCCCCTGGACGAGGTGGAGCGCTGGGCGCCCGTGCTCGGCCGCCTGGGTGACGGTCCCACCGCCGTGCCGGTGCTCGGGATGGCCAGCCGGGACGCCTCGGTCGACGTGACCCCGGCCCTCGCCCTCGGCGTCACCGACCTGCTCACCTACCCCTGCAACGGCGACGACCTGGTCGATCGGGTCACCTCGTCGATGCGGGGGCGCCGTACGGGCCGCGGGCCGGACCGCTCGGAGCCCGCCTCGCCCCTGGCCCAGCTCCGCACCGTCACCGAGGCCGCCGAGGAGGCGCTGCTGCGCACCGAGACGGCGGTGGCCAGGGTGAGCCGGGCCGAGGAGCGCGACCACCTGCGCCAGGCGAGGGACTCGCTGTCGCACTCGCTCCAGGTGATCCTGGGCACGATGATCGGGAGCGCCGAGGCCGCCGGGCCGGGCCGCGAGGGACACTCGCGCCGGGTCGCCTCGATCACCCGCGACCTGACCGACTCGCTCGGCTGGCCGCCCCTGCGGGTCAGGGGCATGGAGCTGGCCGGGCTGTTCCTCGACATCGGGATGCTGGTCCTGCCCGCCGACCTGCTGGCCCCGCCCGGCCCGCTGGAGTCGGACGCGCTCGAGCTGCTGCACGGGCACGCCGACCTCTCCGGCGACATCCTGGAGCCACTGGCCCGGGTCGGCCTGCCTGTGGCCGCCGTCAGGGCCCACCACGAGCGCCTCGACGGCTCCGGCTACCCGCGCGGCCTCCGCGGCCGCCAGGTGCCCTTCGGCGCCCAGGTCCTCGCTGTGGTCGACACCTGGGCCGCCCTCACCCGGCCCCGGCCCCACCGCCCGGCCATGTCCGAGCAGGACGCGCTGGCCGTGCTGCGCGAGCAGGCCAGCCTCGGCCGCCTGCCCGGCAAGCTGGTCGACGCCCTCGAGCCGCTGGTGATCTCGGGCCGGCCGGGCACGCCGCCGGTCCCGGGCCGGTTCGAGCAGGGCGGGGGTGGCCTCCAGGCCGCTGGCGAGCCCGAGGACCCGGACGACCCGTCGTCACCGCCGTCAGTGACGAGACGCCGCCTCACCGTGACCGCGCCCCAGGCGGCCGGCGGCCTGGCCCTCTCCCTGTAGTCGAGGTTGAGGATGCGGACATCTGACTGGCGGGAGCGCGGGGTCACCTCGGTCGAGTACGCCCTCATGGCCGCCATCATCGTGCTGCTGCTGGTCGGCGGCGTCGCCGCCCTGTACAACGCGGTCCAGGAGCGCTTCAACGACAACGCTGAGTGCGCCGCCGAGGCGTACGACAACGTGGGCTGTTGAGTGGACACGGACGGGTGGGCAATTGTACGCACGTCCGATCTGCACCAGACCCGATGTGCATGTGCCCCTTGGGCGACTAGGTTCCCCTGCAATGCGTTAGCGAGGCACGCCCGCAATTGCCGGGTTTCCCCGGTGCCAAGCAAACGTTGAACCAGCGGGACAGTAGTCGTCGGGCCGCCGCGCCGCCGGGGGCCCCTGTGGGGGGAAGGGAGGTGCAGACGAATGCTCCTGCTGAGCACAACGTTCACCTACGTTCGCACGAAGGTTGCCGACCTGCGGACGCGTGAAGACGGCGTCACCGCCGTCGAGTACGCGCTCATGGTCGCGATCATCGCCTTGCTCATGGTGGCTGGGTTCTTCCTCCTGTTCGAGAACGTGTCAACCGCGTTCACCGACACAGGCGACTGTGTCAGCGACGTGAGTACTGCCGGTACGGCTGGCTGCTAGCAGGTTTGTCATGCCGGCGGGGCAGGCCCGTTGAGCCCCCCGCCGGCATGGCTTCCAACTGTTCAAAGAACGAAAGCACTGACCTGTAGGGGAACCTAAGGGGGCCGGTCCTCGTGCTGAGGTATCTCTCCGCGAGTTTCGCGTACTTGCGAGCTCGTCTTGGCGGGCAGCAGTTGCGTGAAGGTGGCGTCACCGCGGTCGAGTACGCGCTCATGGTCGCCATCATCGCGTTGTTACTGGTTGGAGGTTTCTACGCGCTCTTCAACGCGGTCCAGTCCAAGTACAACGACGTCGGCAACTGTGTCGCCAGCAACCCGGCGCCCCAGGACTGCTCGCCTCCGTGATCCTGATCAAGGGCGCGATGGCACAACGGGATCAGGACGGCGCCGCCGCGGTCGAGTTCGCGCTGCTCCTTCCCCTGCTCGTCGTCCTGCTGTTCGGCTTCATCCAGTTCGGCACCGCCTTCAACACCCGCATCCAGGCCACCAACGCCGCTCGCGAGGGGGCCAGGATGGCGGTTGTCGGCATCACCGACTGGGCTGACGTGGGCGGCGGCACCGAGTTCTGGCAGGCCGTCCGACAGGACGCCGGGCTCGGCGATATCACCAACTGCGTACTGTCCACCGACGACGTGGTCGGTGGCACCTTGACCGTCACCTTCGACTACCCACTCGACCTGGTCATCCCGTTCATGCCCAACCCGCCGTCATGGCAGACGGGCACGGCGAAGGCGACCATGCGGATCGAGCAGCTCTCCGCCGCCGGGGGTCCGGGCGGCTGCTAGCAGCGAGGCGCACGTATGCAGAGCAGAGTTCTGGCTATCCTCATCGCGGTTGTGCTCGCCGTTGTGGCGACGGCGGCCCTGGTCGTCTATGTCAACGGTGCCGACCGCCGCGCCATCGCCGACCAGCAACCGGTGGTCGTGCTCGTGGCTGACAAGGCCATCAAGGCCGGTACGAGCGGCGAAGACGCCCAAACCCTCAAGCTGGTCGTCCTGAGGCAGGTCCCGCGGCAGAGCGTCGTCAACGGTGCGTTCCACACCTGGTCCCAGCTGGAGGGCAGATCCGCCGCGGTCGACATCGCGAAGGGCGAACAGCTCCTCCCGACCCGCTGGGTCGGCGCCAACGAGATCGAGGGCCGAGGGCTGCTGCCAATTCGCGAGGGCTACCAGGCGCTGTCAATCGGGCTCGACGTGACCAGGCAGGTGGCCGGCTTCGTGACCCCCGGGGACAACGTCGGCATCTTGAATACCGTCCCGACCGGCGACGGCAAGACCAAGACCAAGTTCCTTCTCCAGAACGTGCGGGTCCTGGCGGTCGGGACGACCGCCCTCTCCAACAGGACCGCGCAGGGCGGCGGCCGGGTCAACCAAGGCAAGAGCGGCCAGAACCTGACCGCGATCACGCTGGCGATCGAGGGGAAGCACGTCGAAGCGGTGGCCCACGCGGCCGTGGCCGGTGATCTCTACCTGACCCTGATGCCACGGAACGCGGACCCGGCTCCAAGCCAGGGCGTCACCGACGACAACGTCTTCCCGAACGTGCTGGAGTAGCTATGGCCGTCCTCATCGTCGAACCGCACGACGGCTACGCCACCTGGCTGGTCAACGCCCTCTCGGGCCTGACCGACCGGGTGGTGCGGGCCAACGACCCCGACGAGGCCATGGCCGCTGTGGCCGCCGAGGGCCGGGACGTGCTCGTCGCCATCTTCGGGCCGAGCCTCAGCGACCGGGACGCGCTCGCCCTGGCCGGTGCCCTCCAGCAGGGGACACCCGACGTCCTGGTCCTGCTGATCCGGCGTCAGGAGTCCGGCGAGCTGCTCCGCCAGGCGATCCGGGTCGGGGTCAAGGACATTCTCTCTTCGGCCAGCGACGAGAACGCCGTTCGCGGTGCTGCGGGAAAGGCGCTCGAGATCGCCAGGACCCTGCGCGGGCGTCTCGGTAATGGCGGCGCCCCCACGGACCCGGGCGAGGGACGGAGCCCCGGCCGGATCGTCACCGTGTTCAGCTCCAAGGGCGGCTGCGGCAAGACGTTCCTCTCGACCAACCTGGCCGTCGCCCTTAGCCGCAACGGCGCCGAGGTCGCCCTGGTCGACCTGGACCTGCATTTCGGCGACGTCGCCATCATGTTGCACCTGTTCCCTTCGCACACCATCTACGACGCTGCCCAGAGCCCAGGCCTGGACGCTCTGACGTTGAAGTCGTTCCTGACCCGCCACGACTCCGGCGTCTGGACGCTGGTCGCGCCGACCGAGCCGACCATCGCCGACACCATCAATCCCGCCACCATCGCCAGCATCCTCAAGCTGCTCCGCAGCGCCTTCGACTACGTGGTGATCGACACGCCGCCGGCGTTCTCCGAGCCGGTGCTCGGCGCCTTCGACGAGTCGGACTGGCTGGTGATGCTGGCCACCCTTGACGTGCCCAGCATCAAGAACCTCAAGCTGACCCTCCAGACCATGGAGCTGCTGCACTTCCCCAAGAACCGCATCCGGGTGGTCGTCAACCGGGCCGACTCCAAGGTCGGCCTGCGCCTTCCCGACGTGGAGAAGCTGCTCAGCTCCTCGGTCGACGCAACCATCCCGTCCTCCCGGTCGGTCCCGCTCTCGGTGAACAAGGGCAGCCCGATCATGCTGGAGGAGCCCAAGGGACCAGTGGCCGAGTCCATCCGCCGGATCGCCACCCTGGTCGCCGACGGCCAGCCGCCAAGCCGGACCAAGAAGCAGCGCCGGTCGCTGTTCGCCCGATCCTAGGAGCCGCCAATGTCCTCGCTCCACGAGCGGCTCGCCCGGGCCAGGACGGCGGGGGTGCTGTCCCCGTCCGCGCCGCGCGAGCCCGACCAGCGACAGCTGCACCGGACCAGACCCGATCCCCTGGCCGAGCTGCGCCAGAAGGTTCACCGGGCGCTGGTCGAGGCGCTCGGCCCGCGGCTGTACGACTCCGAGATGTCCTCCGACCAGCTCCACGACAAGGTCCGCGAGATGCTGCAGCGGGCCCTGGAGGAGGAGGAGACGCCCCTCACCAGGGACGAGCGCCGGCGGCTGGTCTCCGAGATCGCCGACGACGTGCTCGGCTTCGGGCCGATCGAGCCGTTCCTGCGCGACCCGAGCGTCACCGAGATCATGGTCAACGCGCCCGACGTGATCTACGTGGAGCGGGAGGGCCGCATCTTCCCGGCCGAGGGCCGCTTCGTCGACGAGACCCACCTGCGCCGGGTGATTGACAAGATGGTCGGCCTGGTCGGCCGGCGGATCGACGAGAGCTCCCCGTACGTCGACGCCCGGCTGCCCGACGGCTCCCGGATCAACGCCGTGATCTCGCCACTGTGCGTCAACGGCGGCCCCTACCTGACCGTGCGGAAGTTCGCGCCAGACCCCTATCAGGCCGACGACCTGATCACCTTCGGCACCATGTCCGCGAAGGCGGCCAAGTTCCTGGCCAGGGCGGTTTCCGGCCGGCTGAACGTCCTGGTCGCCGGCGGCGCCGGCGCCGGGAAGACGACGACACTCAACGTCCTCTCCTCCTGGCTGCCGGCCGACGAGCGCATCGTCACCATCGAGGATGCGGCCGAGCTCCAGCTGCGCCAGCCGCACTGGCTGCGACTCGAGTACCGACCGCCCAACATCGAGGGCCGGGGCGAGGTCACCATCCGGGACCTGGTCCGCAACGCCCTGCGGATGCGCCCCGACCGGATCGTGGTCGGCGAGGTCAGGGGCGGCGAGGCCCTCGACATGCTCCAGGCCATGAACACCGGCCACGACGGCTCGCTGACCACCGTCCACGCCAACTCGCCCCGCGACGTGCTGTCGCGGCTGGAGACGATGGTCCTGATGGCCGGGGTCGACATCCCGATGCGGGCCATCCGGGAGCAGATCTCCTCGGCCATCAACCTGATCGTCCACCAGTCGCGGCTGAAGGACGGCTCGCGCCGCCTCACTCACATCACCGAGATCGTCGGCATGGAGGGCGACGTCATCACCCTCCAGGACATCTACACCTTCGACTACCGGGCCGGCATCGACGAGAACGGCCGCTTCCGCGGCGTCATCCAGCCTACCGGCCTCCGACCCCGGTTCCTGGAGCGGCTCAGCGACCATGGCATCCACTTCGATGCCGACCTGTTCACCTCCGACAACGGCACGGTCCCCCTGGCGATGCGTCGATGAGTCGCCGAACCGCCCGGGCCGGGGTCCTGCTCCTCGCGGGGGTTCTGCTCGGGCTGTTCGGGATCGCCGGGGTCGCCACCGGCCAGGAGAACGACCAGCTCAAGGTCGACTTCAGACAGACCACGCCCATTCCGGGGAAGCTCGGCATCACCATCGCCATGTCCGGACCGGCATGGGGAAGCGGCCAGCAGCTCGGCCAAGACGCCTTCTCGGCCACCATCAACGGGGACCCGGTCGAGATCACCAGCGCCACCCCGGTCGGGGAGCAGCAGGGCGGCACGCGCAGGCAACTGGCGATCGTCCTGGCCGTCGACACCAGCGGCAGCATGGCTGGCGATCAGATCGTTCGGGCCCGGGCCGCCGCCGATGAGTTCGCGAGGTTGATGAAGCCAGGCACTCGGTTGGGTCTGGTGGCGTTCTCCGACACGCCACGGGTCGTGCAGGAGCTCACCTCCGACCACGAGCAGGTTCGGTCAGCCGTCAGGACCCTTGTCGCGGAAGGGGATACCGCGCTCAACGACGCCATCGTGATGGCGTCCGGACTGCTCGCCCGGGAGGATGCCCAGCGCAATCTCGTCGTCCTGTCCGACGGGAAGGACGACGGTTCCAAGGCAGCGTTCTCTTCCGCAATCGGAGCGGCTACGAAGGCCAATGTGTTCGTCGACACCGTCAGCCTGAACTCACCTGGCGGCGTTCAGGACCCGGAGGCCCTACGGAGGTTGGCCAAGGAGACCAAGGGACAGGCGTTCGAGGTCAATGACGCGGACGCCCTGGTGGACCAGTTCAGCTCGATCGGTCGGGCGCTGGCCTCCCAGTACGTGGTCGAGATGGTCCTGCCCCCCGGGCTCGACAAGCGGGTCGACCTGAAGCTCGAGGTGCGTGCCAACAACGAGATCGGTGTCTATGAGAACGCTACCTTCGTGCTCCCCGGCGGAGTCAGCCCACCGACCATCAGGCCCATCCCAGGCGGCCTGCCGTCGGCCCCCGGGCTCTCGCGCCTGGAGAGCCCGCAAGGGAAGTACGTGATCGCGATCGCGGGGTTCACCACCATCCTGCTGGCCTGCCTGGTGCTGTTCGGTGCCGGGTCGCGGGGCCCCAAGCCCTACCGGGCGCTGCGCCAACGGCTCTCCCCCTACTCGCTGACCCGGGCGATCTCCGACGACCGGCCGCGGGTGACCGCGTTCGGCTCCAGCGAATGGGCCGGCAGGGCCACCGCCATGGCCGAGACGCTGGTCCGCCGAGGCAACCTCGAGGAGACCTTCCTCGACCGGCTGGAGGCGGCCGGGCTCAACATGCGGGTGGCCGAGTTCGTGCTCATCTCGCTCGGGTCGGCGTTCATCCCGCCCCTGCTCGCCCTGGCCATCACCCGCAACCTCATCGTGACCGTGGTGGTCGTGCTGCTCGGCGTGGTCGGTCCCTTCCTCTACCTCTCGGTCAGGGCCTCCCGGCGCCAGGCCAAGTTCGACGAGCAGCTCCCGAGCACCCTCCAGCTGCTCGCCGGCGCTCTCCAAGCCGGCCACAGCCTCCAGCAGGCGGTAGACACGGTGGTCCAAGAGGCCGGCGACCCGATCGCCGGCGAGTTCCAGCGGGTGCTGACCGAGGCCCGCCTGGGCAGGCCCCTTGAGGAGGCCTTCGAGGCCATGGCCAAGCGGACCCGCAGCGTCGACTTCGAGTGGACGGTGATGGCCATCAGGCTCCAGCGCCAGGTCGGCGGGAACCTGGCCGAGGTGCTGCGCACGGTGTCCCAGACCATCCGTGACCGCTACTCGCTGAAACGACAGATCAAGGCCCTGTCCGCCGAGGGGCGGCTGTCCAGCATCATCCTGTCCGTCCTCCCGCTTCTCCTGTTCGCAGCCCTGCTGATCCTCAACCCGGTGTTCCTCAAGCCACTCTTCACCACGTCCATCGGCCTGATGATGATGGGCGGGTCGGCCGTGCTGATGCTCTTCGGCGTGTTCTGGCTGAAGAAGATCACGGAAATCAAGGTCTAACCAATATGTCGACCTCACTCCTCATCGTCGGCGCCATCGCCGTCTTCCTCGCCGTCTTCGCGGTCGCCTACTCGGTCCAGTCGATCGTGGCCGAGCGCCGCCAAGCCTACCGAACGATCCAGGCCATCCGGGCCGTCGAGCTACGTCCGGTCGACCTGCGCAACCGCGAGCTGGCCCGCCCGGCCCGGGATCGCCTGATCAAGCCCTTCTACAACGCCGCCCTCGGCCTCACCCGCCGCTTCACCCCCGCCGGGGCGAGGGACGCCATCCGGCGCAAGCTGGTCCAGGCCGGCAGCCCGTTCGGCTGGGACGCCGACCGGGTCCTGGTCGCCAAGGTCGCCGGGCTGGCCGGCGGAGCGGTCTTCGGCCTGCTGTTCCTGGCCATCTTCAGTTTCGCCTGGCCGCTGCGTGTCCTCGCGTTCGTCCTCATCAGCCTGTTCGGGTACTGGCTGCCGAACATCATCCTGACCAACGCGGTCCAGCGCCGCCAGACCGAGGTCCGGACGGCGCTGCCGGACTCAATCGACCTGCTCACCATCTGCGTCGAGGCCGGCCTCGGCTTCGACGCGGCCATGGCCCACGTCTCCAAGAACACCACCGGACCCCTTGCCGACGAGTTCTACCGGACCCTTCAAGAGGTCCAGCTCGGTCGGACCCGCAACGAGGCCATGCGCAACCTGGCTGACCGCACCAACGTCCCTGAGCTGCGCGCCTTCGTGCTGGCGATGGTCCAGGCGGACGTCTTCGGGGTGTCGGTCGCCGACGTGCTCCGTGTCCAGGCCAAAGACATGCGGGTCAAACGCCGTCAGCTGGCCGAGGAACGGGCGATGAAGGTTCCCATCAAGGTCCTGTTCCCCGTACTCTTCTGTATCTTCCCAGCCTTGTTCGTCGTGATCCTGGGGCCCGCCATCATGCGCATAACCGAAGTCTTCGCTAGGTAGGTATCCGACAAGATGCCCCGCCATGTCGTGCTGCTGCGCCGTGACCCCTCACTGGGTCTCGCCCTCAGAGCGCTGCTCCACGGCACCGGCCGGGTCACCGAGCTCCTGACCATACAGGCCTGGTCGGCTCTGCCCGCCGAGGAGGTCGACGCCGTCGTCATCGACCTCCCAGCCACCCGCCGCACGCAGGCCATCGACCTGGTCCGGTCCCGCTTCGACGGCCGCCTCGTCCTCGTCCTGGACCCCAGCGACGATCCGGCCGCCGTCCCTTCCCACCACGACTGTTCCATCGTCCGGCGCCCGTTCGAGATCGTCGAGCTCTGGCACCTGGTCACCACCGACCCCACCCCCGCCACCAACGGCGAACGGGTCCCGACGGACAGGGGGGCCGCCGCCTCTACGCGAACCGGGGCGGGGGAGCGGGGCCCGGCGGCCAAGGAACCGGGCAAGACGGTTCCTGAGCAGCAGGGGCCACCGTCGGTCGCGGAG
>DATENJ010000580.1:0-2795 GCA_035275125.1 Actinomycetes bacterium
TCGACCAGCTTGAACTTGCCGGCGGTGTCGCGTTCGTCCTGGAGGGTGTCGCGCAGCTCGACCTGGACGCTCGTGCGGGTCGCGCCCTGGGCGGCCAGCTTGTCGGCCAGCCGGGTGCTGACCAGGTGGACCGCCTCGGCGGGGTCGGCGCCGGGGCGCAGGGCGACCCGGACGTGCAGGCCGTCGGCGTCGTGGACCACCTTGTACTGGGCCAGGCCGGGGATGCCGGCCAGGGCGGTGCGCAGGGCCAGGGGGTGGACGGCGGTGGTGCCCCCGGCGGCCGCCGGGAGGTGGAGGATGTCGTCGTTGCGGCCCTCGACCCCGGCCAGCAGCCGGAACGGGCGGCCGCAGGGGCAGCGCTCGGTGGCCATCGTGACCATGTCCGAGACCTCGTAGCGGATCAGCGGCTGGGTCCGGGTGACCAGGTTGGTGACCAGCAGCTTGTGGCCGAGCTGGCCGTCAGGGACGGGACGGCCGCGCTCGTCCACGACCTCGACGATCGCCTGGTCCTCGAACAGGTGGATGCCGCTGTGCCGCTCGCAGTGGGAGCCGAGGATGCCGGCCTCGGTCATGGCGTACAGCTCGAAGGAGCTGGTCCCCCAGGCGGCCCGGATGGCGTCGCGCAGCTCGTCGGTGTGGGTCTCGCCCGAGCTGGCGATGACCGCCGGGCTGATCCGCAGCCGGCCCTCCAGCTGCTCGGCCGCGAGCAGCCCCAGCACCGACCCGTAGGCGTAGACGAACTCCGGCTGGTGCCGGTTCAGGGCCTCGACCATGGCCGCGGGCGGGGCGGCCGCCTCCAGCCGCAGGACCCGGTACATCCCGACGTCGATGCTGGCCGCCATCCGGTAGGTCATGTGCAGCGGCCGGGCGGCGCCGATCGAGGCGATGGGCAGCCGGCGCGGCAGCCGAGGCTTCAGGCCGATGTAGTGGTTCCAGCGGAAGAACCCGGCCAGGTACTGGCGCCACTCGGTCCGGTCGGCCACGAACACGCCCTTGCGGCCGGTGCTGCCGCCGGTGGCCATGGCCCGGTAGCGGCCGTCCAGCAGCTCGTCGCCGGCCAGGCCGTCCAGGTGGGCCTCGACCGCCGCAAGGGTGAGCCGCCGGTCGGTGACCAGGTCGTCGAAGCGGTCCATCACCGTCGCCTTGTCGACGGTCGGCAGCCGGTCGAGCTCGACCGGGCCGGCCGGCCCGAGGCCGACCCTCGCGTAGTGCTCCCGGTAGAAGGGGGAGCTGGCCGCCGCCTGACGGACCAGCTCCTCCAGCCGCCGGCGCTGGTGGGCGGCCAGCTCGGCCCCGGTCCAGCGGTCGTGGCCGATGAGCTCGCGGGCCAGGCGCATCGCCCCGGCGATCTCGGCCAGCCGTCTCGCCTGGTTGGTCGGTGCCATCTCAGAACCTCCGTTCCGCCGGCCCGTCGGCCGTCACTCCGCGCAGGAAGGCCACCGCCATGGTGGACAGCAGCCCCTCGGGCACCCGGGCCGGGTCGGTCAGCCGCTCGAGGGCGACGCCGTTGCCCATCGCCACCACCGCCCTGGCCAGCACCTCCGGGGCCAGGGGGAGGGGCAGGCCGAGCCGGGCGTAGTCGGCCTCGATCAGGCCGCTGTAGGCGCCGACCAGGCGCTCGTGGCAGGCGCCGAACTCGCGCCGCAGGCGCTCGTCGCGGGCCGCGTGCGACCAGAACTCGAGCACCAGCGGGAACCACTCCCGCTCCCGTTCGAGCAGGGCCATGCGGCGCCCGGCCAGCAGCTCGGCCTGCTCCGGGATCGGCTGGTCGAGCGCTGCCACCTGGGCGACCTCGGCCACCAGCTGATCGATCCGCTCGTCCAGGATGGCCAGGAACAGGTCGGCCTTGCTGCCGAAGCGGGAGTAGACGGCGCCGATGGTGAAGCCGGCCTCCTCGGCCACCATCTCCAGCGAGCTGGCGTGGAACCCGTGGCGCAGGAACAGCCGCCGGGCCGAGGCCATCAGCTCGGCCCGGGTCTGGGCGCTCTTCTCGGCCCGCGTGAGCCGCTGCTTCGTCATAGTGACGCTACTGTAATAGCGTCACTATCAAAGTTCAATGGTCAGTTGTCGCTGCTGCCCCACTCCCAGGGGAACACCGGGGTGTCGACCGTGCCCCCCTGGTTGGCGATGATGGTCCCGAGCAGCACGAACATCATGATGACGACCGCGAACCCCACGATCGCCAGCTGGAGGCGGATGGAGCGCCGGATCTCGGCCTTGTCGGCCCGCTCCCGCGACCCGGCCCGGTGGCCGCTGGCCTTCCACAGCTCGCGCGGGGTGACGGACGCATAGACCTTGCCGCGCCGCACCTTGAGCTCCTCGGCGTCCAGCTCGCCGGCCGCGAACGCCTGCTGCAGCAGCCGGTCGGCGTCGTGCTTGTCCTGGAGGGAGATCAGCTTGCGGTCGTCGTCGTCGTTCTGGCTGGCGGAAGGGTCCCGCCGCTTCCTCATGGCAACCTCCGGCGGATCGTCCGAGGCCACGATGATGCCCTTTCCCGGCTGCCGTGCCAATCAGGTTGCCGATCCCGCCATACTGCGATGATGCCGGCGCTTCTGGAGGCGAGATGAACCAGCGCTGGGAGCCCGACGGGACGGCCAGGGGCCGGGTGGTCCTGCTCCACGGGATGATGTCGACGGCCGCCACCTGGTGGCGGGCCGGCCCGGCCCTGGCCGCCCGGGGGTGGGTGGTCGACGCCCTCGACCTGCCGGGCCACGGCGATTCGCCCCGGTCGGCCGGTCCGCTGGACCTGGACGCCCTGGTCGACGGCACCACCGGCCGGCTCGGCGGGCCGGTCG
>DATENJ010000581.1:0-6873 GCA_035275125.1 Actinomycetes bacterium
ACCGGCCGGCACGCCCTCGACCACGCCGGCTCCAGGGTGCGGCTGGGCATCATCCGCGACTTCCCGGTGGCCGGCCTCGAGGACGGCGGGAGCTGGCGGCAGCCGGGCACCGTTGACCGGCTGCTCGACCACGTCAGCCGCCAGTCGCACCTGGGCGGGCCGTTGCTGGCGGCGGCCGCCCGGCTGCTTCGGAGCCTGGTTCACCCGGCCATGGGGCCGCCCTGGCCACCGGCCGCCTCCCTGGACGCCCAGCGCCGGCTGGCCGCCATGGCCGCGGCGGACGTCACCGCCTGGGCGTTGGCCCTCCCGTGGCTGCTGGACACCGCCAGCCGGTTCCCGCGCCGCCTGGCCAGGCTGCAGGCCGCCTAGCGGGGGTCGCCTAGCGCATGCCGAACCGGGCGCGGACCCGCGGCTGGAACAGCACCAGGGCGACCCCGACGTCGATCAGCAGCCGCAGGATGCCGCCGATGATCACGGCGTCGGCGACCAGCGTGACGAACGCCAGGGGCCAGGCCCAGCGGCGCGACCGCAGCAGGCCGAGCGCGGCCACCGCCATCGCCGCCGCCAGGACCACGGTGACCACCAGGACACGCCCTGGGACCGGGCGGACGGCGGCCGAGACGGCCAGCACCAGGAGCCCGGCCGCCTTCAGGAACAGCACGATCACCACCAGGCGGACCAGCCGGTCGGTGGCTCGCTCGTCGTCAACGGTCATGGGGCGCCTTCCACTCGCCAAGGCGACGATGTCGGCCAATGCCCTGAAGGCAAAGGATTTCTACATGATTGCAAAGCAGCGTGCGTTACCTGTCATAGGTCTTGCCTCGGACTTATACGGTTTTTACAGTAGTACCGTCAGGACTAGCCGTCCTGTCTGTTCGGCGACGATTGGACGCGGCCGTCGGCGAATGCAGCCGTGAGGCAGAAAGGAACGGCGATGGCACAGGCAGTTGAGGACCGCGAGCCGCAGGTTCGGCTGGAGGGCCGTCAGGCGAACAAGCCGGGCCGCGGACCGATCGACTGGCTCGGAGGTTGGCGGACCTGCATCGTGGGATGCAGTACCTTCCTCCTCCTGGCGATCGCGATCCGGATCTTCCAGCAGTACACCGCCTGGACGGTCGGCATCGACGCCAGCAGCGAGGGCTTCGCCCAGACCTACCGCGCGCTGTACTACGCGGAGGTGCTGGCGGCCACCATCGGCACCCTGGTGTGGTGGGGCTACCTGGTGCGCAAGGGTCGCACCCTGGTCAACCGCGCGATCTCCCACGACGAGGAGGTCCGCCGGATCGCGGTGTTCTGGGGCCTGGTCGGCACCACCTCCGTGATCCTCTACATCATGGCCAGCTTCTGGCCCAACCAGGACGGCGCCTGGCACCAGACCGCGGTCCGTGACACCGCCCTGACCCCGTCCCACATCCCGATGTTCTACCTGTTCTTCCCCCTCGGGATCACCATCACGGTCGGGACCTACCTGTACGGCCGCTACTGGCTGCCCAAGGTCTACGGCGCCGAGAAGGGCTTCCCCTGGTCGTTCTTCCTCCTGATCGCCGCCTCGGTGACCGAGATGGCCCAGGTGGCCATGAACGAGTGGGGCCACAGTCTCTGGATCACCGAGGAGATCTTCGCCGTCCCGTTCCACTGGCCGTTCGTCTGGTACGGCTGGCTGGCGTCGGGCATCTTCGCCCTCTGGGCGGAGACGGCGATCCGCCTGTTCGGTATCGAGAAGGAGGTCGAGGACGAGGTCGCCGACCCGACCCAGGAGGGTGAGTTCGGGGCCCGTCGCGAAGAGATCCAAGCCGTAGAGGCCCTCGCCTCGTAGCGTCCGTCGAGGGGGTCCGCCGCACGGGTACGGCGGGCCCCCCTCATTCGGACTTCCGCCGAGTGGGAAGCGAGGTCACCGTGGCAGTCGATGCCAAGACGCTAGAGCTCCGTGAGCTCATGCTCAAGAAGTACCGGTACATCGACCGCAAGTGGGACCTGGTGTTCTGGGTCACCGCTGCCTTTGTGGTCGGGGCCGCGGCGGACATCACCAAGCAGCTCTTCGCGGGCGACTGGGACTTCTGGACCGATTGGAAGGACCGGCAGTGGTGGCCCATCATCACGCCGTTCGCGATCATCATCATCGGCTCGGCCCTGCAGTACATCCAGTGGCTGGCCTGGCGGTTCCCCACGGGGATGACCTACACGGCGGTCAGCTTCTGGCTCTGCACGCTGGTCGGGCGATGGATCCAGTGGGGCGGGTTCGTCTACTACCCCATGAACTTCGTCTGGCCGGCGACGATGGTGGCGGCGGCGATCTTCGCCGACTGGGTGTTGCTGAAAACAAGAGGCAGCTTCATCTTGACCTCGATCATCGGCTCCGGGTTGTTCACCATCGCCTGGTGGGTCTCCAACTACATCCCCTTGGCGGGGCTGCTCCAACCGGCGGTGTGGATGGACCGGGTGGTGACCCTCGCCGACGTCCAGGGGATCGAGTACGTCCGAAGTCAGACACCTGAGTATCTCCGCATCATCGAGCACGGCTCCCTGCGCACCTTCCTCGGGGAGACGCAGTACGTGGCCTTCGCCTTCGGCGCGACAGTCGCGGTTATCGGCTACTGGGTCGGTCAGGCCATCGCCCGCGGTCTCGCCATCTGGCCGATCGGCCGCTTCCTGAAGAAGTGGTGACCCGGGCCGGCTCGAGCTACGGAGGCTAACTGACATGAGGCGCCGAATCCTCCTCATCTTGGTCGCCGCGGTCCTGGTAACGGCCGTTCCGGCCACGGCGGCATCCGCCCACGGCGAGAAGTCCCAGGAAGGCTTCCTGCGCATGCGCACCGTCGGGTGGACCGATGTGAACTTCTCCGGCGACACGGTGCAGCAGGGCCAGACGGTCACGGTCACCGGCAAGGTCAAGATCATGGACTCCTGGCCGTCAAGCCTGGCCAAGGGCGTGCCCAACACCTGCTTCATGAGCATGATCGCGCCCGGCCCGGTGATCGTGCTCAAGGAGCGAACTCTCAACGGCGAGTCGGTGCCGACCCGGATCGACTGCGCCAAAGGACGGGTCTACGACTTCTCGATGACCTTCGCCGGCCGCCGGGTGGGCAAATGGCACGTGCACCCGGCCTTCGCTGTCAAGGGCGCCGGGACCCTGATCGGCCCGGGCGCCTGGATCAACATCCAGGAGAACCCGGCCGGCTTCACCAACGAGGCCACCCTGCTCAGCGGCGGGACCGTGAACCTCGAGAACTACCAGCTCCCGTTCATCTGGATCTGGCTCACCCTCACCTTCATCATCGGCATGGTCTGGATGATCTACTGGACGGTGCCCAAGCGCACCATCCCGCACCTGGCCGTGACCAGCCAGATCCCGCTCAACACCGACGGCCGCGAGTACGGCCTCATCACCAAGAAGGACCACCGCAACTCGACCATCATGATGCTGGCCACCGTGGTGCTGCTGGGTGCCGGCTGGATCTACCAGCTCGCCAACTTCCCGACCAAGATCCCCCAGCAGATCATCCAGTTCGCGCCGCCCAATGTTGAGCGGCCAGCGCCGTTCGTCAGCCTGCAGGCCGGCAAGGGCAAGGCGGTCTACGACGCCGCCAACAAGCAGGTGACGCTGACGGTCACGGCGACCAACAAGGGCGACCAGCCGGCACAGCTCTCCCAGTTCGCCGTGGCCGACCTGACCTGGTTCAACCAGGCCGTGCCGGCGGCCAAGCCCAGCGGCCCGCAGGCTGTCGACACCGCCTACCCGATGACGGTGCAGTCGGACACGATCGCGCCCGGCGCCACCCAGGAGGTGACGGTGACGATGCCGAGCGACATCTGGATCCACCAGGAGAAGCTGCTGCCCATCGGCGAGTCGCAGCTGACCGTGACCGGCCAGTTGCGTTTCCAGGCGCCCAACGGGGACACGACAGATGTGGAGGTGGACGAGCCGCTGACCCCGACCGCGTTCACCACCTAGCCGCTGCCACAGAGACGAGGACGGTTTGCTCGCAGTGCTGGCCCACTATGGCGGTCTCGACGAGACGGCCATCATCTGGGTGCCGCTGGTGATGGTCGCGGGCCTCTGGTGGATCCTCCGGGGCGGCGACCCCAAGGAGGACGAGGAGTCGTCGCGGGAGGAGACGAGATGAGCAACTTCGCGGCCGAATTGCTCCCCAGCTGGGCCTCCTTCCTGATCTTCCTGCCGTTCATCATGCTGGGCTTCGGCCTCTGGTTCATCTGCCGGGCGTTCACCGACAAGGGGGACGCCCGGCAGGCCGACCCCGACACCCAGTCCCGCGTCATCACCCTGCCCGACCGGACCCAGCGGCCGCTGTACCGCGTCCACCAGCAGATCCAGGCGTCGGCCCGGCCGCCTCCCAAGGCCGAGCCGGACGAGCCCGAGCGCGGCCCCGGCGGTCGCCGCCCGCCGCGGCGGCACCGCAGCAACACCCGGCTGGAGCTGCACCAATAGGCCGCGGCGACCGCGCTATGACGACTGCCAGCAAAGGAGCGTGTGCACGATGGGAGGCTATCTCTTCGCCATCGGCATCTTCTTGGCCACGATGGTCTGCGTCGCCGCCCTGATCTGGTCCGCTGAGTACTGATCCGCGCCTGGAGCGGCAGAACGGGGAGCTGGAGCGCACCCTCGAGACCGGCATCCTGGTCGGTCTGGCCGCCGGGGTGCCGGCCGGGCTGTTCCTGTGCGTCGCCTCGGCGGGCTGGGGCGGCGCCGGCGCCTTCAGCCCCTTCTACCGCATCGCCGGCGTCCTCGACCGGGCCGCCTACGACATCTCGCTGGAGGAGGCGGCCAAGGGCTCGCGGTTCTGGCTCGAGCCGCAGACGGCGCTCCCGGGCGTCTGCGTGCACCTGGCCCTCGCCGGGTTCTTCGGCATGCTGTTCTTCCTGGTGACCCGCGAGCTCCCGAGCACCCGCCCGGCCGTCGTGGTCGCCGCCGGTGTCGTCTGGGGCCTGCTGGTGGCGCTGCTGATGGTCCCGGTACTCGGCCTGGTCGGCCGGGAGGTCGGCGGCGGCGCCCTCATCGCCGACGTGCCGACCCAGATGGGCTGGCCAACGTACCTGCTCCTGCACCTTGTGTACGGTTCCTCCCTTGGCGCGGTGGTTGCCTTAGTTCGGCGCGGGTAAACTCTCGGTGTCGCAACCGCCACTCTTGGCAAGAGCGGCGCAGAGGAGCGCGTATGTCGGTGCACGGCGGCACTGGCGGCCCACCGCGAGGGGGCCCCGGCCGGACGCTGAGCACGGCCCGGCACGTCCTGCAGGCGCTTGAGATCATCGCCCAGCATCCCCGGGGCATCCCCATCAAGGCCCTGGCCCGCCAGCTCAACATCAGCCTGTCCTCCGGCTACTACCTGGTCAGCTCCATGCGCGAGCAGGGGTTCGTGGTGCCGTCGCCGGCCGCGTCGGGCCTGTACACCCTCGGCCCCAAATTCGCCGAGCTGTACCAGGGCTACGTCGCGGCCAGCCTCCAGCCCGAGCGCCTCCAGCCGGTCCTGGAGGAGCTGCGCGACCGGGCGTCGGCGCGCGCGTACGCGGCCCTGTGGCGCGACGGCGACCTGGAGGTGGTCGAGATCCGCGGGCGCCGGGGCTCCCGGGAGCTGCCCGACGTCACCAAGGGCTTCCGGGGCGCCGCCCACGCGCTGGCCCTTGGCAAGATCTACCTGTGCAGCCTCCCCAAGACCCAGTGGCCCCGGTACCTGCGGGGCAAGACCTACCGGCGCTACACCTCGGCCACGATCGCCACGCCCGAGGCCCTCACCCTGCACCTGCAGACCGTCCGGGAAACCGGGCTGGCCTTCGACCTGCAGGAGTTCGCCGCCGGCTCCTGCTGCATCGCCGTGCCGGTGCGCCGTGGCGCCGACACCCACCTGGTCGCCTCCGTCGGGGTCTCGATCCCAGCCCGCCGCTTCGCCGCCGAGCGCCACACCCTCATCGGGGTCCTCCGCGACATCGCCGCCGACGCCTCGGCCGAGCTGAGCTCCGGCGCCGCCGAGCTTCAGGCGCCGAGCAGCAGCGCGATCCCGCCCAGCGTGTAGGTGACCATCACCATCAGCAGCGGGTACTGGGCCCGGAGGCGCTGCCGCGGGCGGGTGTAGTCGGCCATCGCCCGGTCGTGGGCGACGAAGACGCCGAGCACGTGCCCGGTGAGGATGGCGACCACCTGCACGAGCGCGATCACCGAGGTCGACACCACCAGGTAGTCGATCCGCGACCCGGCGGTGCCGAACAGGTCCCAGCCGCGCCCCAGGGGGTCGGAGGCGAGCAGGTAGCCGGCCTGGCCCTGGAACACGACCAACGAGAAGTAGTGGGCCACGGTGTAGCCCACCGCGATCGGCAGCAGCGAGTGGACGAAGCGGCGCTCGACCGGGACCTCCTGGCCGCGCCGGGCCCACGGGTTCTGGCGGGTCGCGAGCAGGTAGGTGGCGGCGATCAGCGCGATCATGCCGAGGAGGCCGGCGGTGCCGATGAGCACATAGCTCACGCCCCCAGCCTGCCTGCTCAGGTCCTGCCACCACAGCGTCCGGCTGAGGCCGTCGAAGGCGGTGGAGCCCAGCAGCACGCAGACCACGGCGGTGATCCCCGGCTCCAGCGGGAGCGCGGCCAGGCCGGCCAGCGGGTTGCGCAGCACCAGCCGGCCGTCGGTGGGGCGGCGCCCGAACGGCGACAGCCCCCCGACCAGGGTGGAGTAGACCTCGAAGGCCTCCCCGCGCGCGTACCACCGCTCCCCGTACACCGCCGCCGCCACCAGCTGCACCAGGCAGTACAGGAGGATGAAGCCGAGCACGTTCACCGGGCGGTCGGGGTTGCGGTAGACCAGCTCCAGCCAGGTGAACGCCAGCAGCCCGACCGCCGCCGGCCAGAAGCCGAGCCAGGGGGGCATCG
>DATENJ010000582.1:0-2592 GCA_035275125.1 Actinomycetes bacterium
GCGGCCGGGTCGAACCCGAAGGGCAGCTCGAGCCGGTTGGCGGCCAGCAGCTCGGCGTCGGCCAGCAGCTCGGCCGTCGGCCCGTCGGCGGCGATCGTGCCCTCGTTCATGACCAGCGCCCGGGGGCAGAGCTGGAGTGCGTACGGCAGGTCGTGGGTGACCATCAGGATGGTGACGTCGAGGCCGGTCACGATCTCGGCCAGCTCGCGGCGGCTGGCCGGGTCCAGGTTGGACGACGGCTCGTCCAGGATCAGGATGTCCGGCTCCATGGCCAGCACGGTCGCCACCGCGACCCGGCGCCGCTGCCCGAACGACAGGTGGTGGGGCGGGCGGGCGGCGTGCTCCTCCATGCCCACCGCGGCCAGAGCGGCCTTGACCCTGGTCTCGAGCTCGGCCCCGCGGAGGCCCAGGTTGGCCGGCCCGAAGGCCACGTCCTCGGCCACGGTCGGCATGAACAGCTGGTCGTCGGGGTCCTGGAAGACGATCCCGACCCGGCGCCTGATCTCCTTGAGGTGCTCGGTGGCCACCGGCAGCCCGGTCACCATGACCCGCCCCGCGCCCGGCAGGAGCACCCCGTTGCACTGGAGCACCAGGGTGGTCTTGCCGGCCCCGTTGGGCCCGAGCAGGGCCACCCGCTCGCCCCGCTGGATGTTGAAGCTGACCCCGAACAGCGCCTGGTGCCCGTCCGGGTAGGCGAAGGCCACGCCCTCGACCTCGAGCGCCGGCGTCATGGGCGGACCACCCAGGCGGTGGCGGCGACCAGTACGGCCACGGCCGGCAGGCAGAGGGCGGCCAGCCACTGGGCCCGGGTCGCGCTCAGGTCCTCGAGCAGCGGCATCGAGCCGGCGTAGCCGCGCGACACCATGGCCAGGTACACCCGCTCACCCCGCTCGTAGGAGCGGATGAACAGCGTCCCGGCCGAGGCCGCCACCGCCCTTGCCTGCCAGATCCAGCGGGGGTCGTGGCCGCGGGAGATGCGCGCGATCCGCATCCGCCTGACCTCGTCGGCGATCACGTCGGCGTAGCGGACCATGAACCCGGCGATCGTGACCAGCGGCTTGGGCAGCCGCAGGCGCTCGAGGCCCCGCAGCAGCTCGGCCACCGGGGTGGTGGCGGCGAGGATCGCCGACGCGGCCACCCCGAGGGTTCCCTTGGCGACGATGTTCCACGCTCCCCACAGCCCGCCGACGGCCATCGGCACCCCGAGGACCTCGACCCGTTCGCCCTGGCCGACGAAGGGCAGGAACACCGCGAAGAGCAGGAATGGCAGCTCGAGGACCAGACGCCTGGCCAGGAAGGCCGCCGGCACCCGGCCGACCGCGGCCACGCCGGCCAGCGCCAGGGCGTACAGGCCGAAGGCCCAGAAGGCCTCGCGAGGGGTGGCCACGACAGCGAGGACGAACAGCAGGGTGGCGGCGATCTTGCACTGGGGCAGGGCACGGTGCAGCGCGCTCGTCCCGGGCAGGTAGAGCGGGTGGGCGTGGCCGGCCCCCACGGGTCAGGGCGCTCGGGTCGGCTCGGACCGGTCGTCGCCGCCAGGGCGCATGGCCCGGAGGAGCGCGAACAGCGCCAGCCCGATGCCGAAGGTGACCAGCACCCCGATCAGCCCCGAGATGCCGGTGCTCAGGCGGTCGCCGTTGACGCCCTTGACCGCGTACCCGGCCAGCGGCCCGTTCTCGAACAGGTGCTGCCTGGCGCTGGCGGCGATGCCGTGGTCCTCGGCGACCTTGTTGAGGCCGTCGGGGGCGCTGGACGCGAACCCGCTGACCAGCATGGCCAGCCCGATGGCGACCAGCAGCCCACCGGCGACGAAGAGGCGGAGGTTGGTGGAGCGCACGGGTCAGCTCGCCTTCCGCAGCGTCTCGCCCGGCTTCGGGCCGAGGACCAGCGGCGCCTGGAGATCGGCGGCCCCGTAGACGAGGTCGGGGCGGACGCCGAGGACGACGCCCACGGTGAGGGCGGTGATGATGCCCTCGCCGATGCCGATCAGCGTGTGGACGCTCACCATGGCCGCGAACACCGTCCCCACCGAGGCGCCGCCGGTGCCCCCGATGGCGTACTCGACCACGAACGCGAGCGACGCCAGCACCACCGAGATCCCGGCGGCCACGCCGGCCGAGACGGTCACGGACGTCTTGGTGGCCGGCGCCATCCGGCGCAGCAGCAGGAAGGTCGCGTAGCCGCCCCAGGCGGTGACCAGGGCCATGTTGACGATGTTGAGACCGAGGGCGCTGAGACCGCCGTCGGCGAACAGCAGGCCCTGGACGAGCAGGACCACGGCCACGCACAGGGCCCCCGCCCACGGGCCGACCAGGACGGCGGCAAGGGCGCCGCCGAGCAGGTGCCCGCTGGTCCCCGCGGCCACCGGGAAGTTGAGCATCTGCACGGCGAAGATGTAGGCGGCGACCAGTCCGGCCAGGGGCGCCTGGCGCTCCTGGAGCGTGCGGGCGGCCCGGCGCAGGCTGACCCCGACCCCGCCGGCGGCGGCAACCCCGGCGGCCAGCGACGTTGGGGCGTTGATGAAGCCGTCGGGAATGTGCACGTGCCCTCCCTTTCAGCGGCATCAGTTGCGACCAGGTTGCATCTATGGCC
>DATENJ010000583.1:0-2962 GCA_035275125.1 Actinomycetes bacterium
CCCAGCAGGTCACCGTCAGCGGCGAAGCCGGCGATCGCCTCCTCGTAGAGGCCGGCCGCCTCGGCGACCCGGCCGACCTGGAAGGCCGCCCGGCCCGCCTTCGCGACCACCCGGGACCGTCCCGGCGTGCCCGGCGGGTAGAGCTCCAGCGCCTGGACGTAGTACGCCTGAGCCCTGGCCACGTCCAGCCCGACCGTCGAGTCGCCGGCGAGGACCAGCGCCTGACGGGCCGACCCCTCCAGCTCGGGCAGGCCTGGCTCCCTGGCCGCACGGGCATGGGCGAGCGCCTGGGTGAAGTGATAGGCGATCAGCTCGGCACGGTCGGCGACACGGTCGCCGGCGAGGGTCTGGATCCACTCGGCGGCCGCCCGGTGGCGCCGGGAGCGGCCGGTCCTCGGGATCTGGGCGTAGGCCACGTCACGGACGAACCCATGCCAGAAGGTGTACTCGGGCTCGTCCTCCACCGCCGAGCGCCGCGCGGAGCGGATCAGCTCCTTGCGCTCGAGCTGGGCCAGCCCGCCCCTGACCTCCTCCTCGCCGACGGTGCCCATGGTCGCGAGCGCTCCCAGCCAGAACACCTTGCCGAACACGGCGGCGTCCTGGAGCAGCCGTTTGTGCTCCGGCTCGAGGGTGTCGAGGCGGGCCGCGATCAATGCCTGGATCGTGTCGGGCAGCAGCAGGTCGGACGTCCGCACCAGGTGGCCGCGTCCCGTCAGCAGCCCCCGGTCGGTGAGCAGGCGCACGAACTCCTCGGCGTACAGGGGGTTGCCGCCAGCCCGCTCGAGCAGCAGCGACTGCACCTCCACCGGCAGCATCGACTGGCCGAGCAGCGCGGCCAGCAGCCTGGCGGTCTGCTCGTCGCTGAGGGGCGCCAGCGAGATCCTCGACGCGTTGGGCCGTCCGGCACCCCAGCCGGGGTGTCGTTCGAGGAGCTCGGGCCTTGCGGTCCCCACCACCAGAAGGTCGACCTCCTGGCCGGGCTGGTCGGTCAGCTCCTCGAGGAACTCGAGCAGGGCCGGGTGGGCCCAGTGCAGGTCCTCGACCACCAGGATCAAGGGGCGCCGCGCCGCGACCAGCTGGAGGAACCGCCGCCACGCCATGAACGACTCGCCGCGGCTCGCGGACGACTCCGCGCCGGTCGCGAGCCCGACCAGCGGGGCGAGCCGCGCCTTCAGCCACTCACCCTCCGAGGGGTCGCCGGCGACGGCGCCCACCGCGGCGTCCAGCTTGGCGGCGCCCTCCCGCGGCCCGTCCGACTCCAGGATGCCCGCCTGGGCCTTGACGATCTCCCCGAGGGGCCAGAAGACGAGGCTCTCTCCGAAGGAGAGGCAGCGGCCCCCGCGCCAGGCCACCAGCTCCGACCGGGCGTCGACCACGGCGGCGAACTCCCGCACCAGCCGCGTCTTGCCCACCCCTGGCTCGCCGAGCACGGTGACGAGCTGCACGGCGTGCTCGCTGAAGGCCTGCCGGTAGCGCAGCTCCAGCGCCTCGAGCTCGGCGGCGCGGCCGACGAGCGGGGTCGCGGGCCGCTCGGCCACATCCACGCTCGGCCGGCTGCGGGTCCCGACCACCCGCCAGATCGGCACCGGCTCAGCCTTGCCCTTGACCCGGACGGGGGCGAGCTGCTCGTACTCGAAGAGCGTCCGGGTGGCCCGCCAGGTGGCCTCCCCCGCGACCACCCCGTTGACCGGGGCGACACCCTGCAGCCGGGAGGCGGTGTTGACCACGTCGCCGACCACGCCCTCGCTGTCGGAGCCGGGCGCGAGGGCGACCAGCGCCTCGCCGGTGTTGATGCCGATCCGCACCGCCAGCTCGAGCGCCGGATGGGCCAGGTTCAGCTCGGCAATCGCATCGAGCATGCGCAGCGCGCACCGCACCGCCCGTTCGGGGTCGTCCTCATGGACCGCCGGGACGCCGAACACCGCCATGACCGCGTCGCCGATGAGCTTGTCGAGGGTGCCGCCGACCCGCTCGATCTCGCTCCGCAGCCGGGTGTGGTAGGGGCGCAGCATGGCGCCGACGTCCTCGGGGTCGGCCTGGTCGGAGCGCGAGGTGAAGCCGACAAGATCACAGAAGAGCACGGTGACGACCTTGCGCTCCTCACTCGGCGGGTGGTCCCCCCTGGCCAGCGGCGACCCGCACGCCCCGCAGAACCGAAACCCCCCGGGGTTGTCCTGCCCGCAGTTCGAGCACCTGGGCATGCGGGCAGTCTACGGCTAACCACCGGGGCGCTCGTCGCCAACCAGGGCGGCGGCGCTGTCGGCCTGCCTTGGGAGGCCGAGGTCGCGGTAGCGGCTGCTCACGTCGGTCGCCAGGGCGGTGGCGGCCTCCTGGTCGCCTGGGCCGTCCCGGGTGAGCAGCATGCGGGCTCGCCAGAACCCGAGGTCGACCTGTTCGATGCGGTTGCCGAGGGCCTCGGCGGTGGTGAGGGCCGATGCGAAGTGGCGCTCGGCGGCCTCCCAGTCGCGGGCGGCGGTGGCGGCGATCGCGGCCCGGGTGCTGACCAGGCGGCCGTCGAACGCGATCCAGTCGTCGAGGGCGAGGGCCTGGTCGAGCAGTGGGCGCAGCGCCGCCACCTCGTCGGGGTGGCCGGCGATGGCGAGGGCCTCGACCAGCCCGAAGAGCATGTTCCAGGCCCCGATCGAGCTGGTCCGGCCGGCCACAGGGAACCCGGGTCGTCTGGCCTCGACGATCTCGAGCGCCTCGCTCCCGCGCCCGGCGCGGGCCAGGTGGAGGGCGAGATGGGCGGCGCTCTGGCCGCCGATCGCCCCGGGAGCCTCGAGCTGGTCGGCCAGGCGCAGCTCCCGCTCGGCGGTCTCCCAGTCGCCCCGCCAGTGGGCGGCCAGCCCGAGGTAGAGGTGGCCGACGTACAGCCAGGGCAGCCCACCGCGCTCGCAGATCTCGACCACGTGGTGGCCCATCCGCTCGATGAAGGCCAGGTCGGCCCGGTAGACCCCCTCGA
>DATENJ010000584.1:0-4897 GCA_035275125.1 Actinomycetes bacterium
AGCGGGTCGCCGAGCTGCCCAGCCGGGCCGTCGAGGAGGCGACCACAGTCCTGCGCCGGCTGTCGCCGGTCGAGCTGGGCGTGTTCCTCCTGCTCAGCCTCATCTCGGTCGTCCTGACCACGATCGCCGGGACCACGCTGTGGTGGATGCTGCACGCCTGGCGCACGCCACAGACCCTGGCCGCCACCGGGTTCTCTGGCGCGGCGGGCGACCCGCGGTTGTCGTTCTCGCTCATCGTGCCGGCCCGCCACGAGCAGGCCGTGCTGGGCGCCACGCTCTCCCGCCTGGCCGCCATCGACCACCCGAGCTTCGAGGTCGTCACGGTGGTGGGCGACGACGACCCCGAGACCTCCGCCGTCGCCCAGCGGGCGGCTCGGCGCCACCCCGACCGCATCCGCGTCGTGGTCGACACCAGCCGGCCCAAGAACAAGCCCAAAGCCCTCAACGCCGCGCTCCCGGCCTGCCGTGGCGACGTCGTCGGGGTCTTCGACGCCGAGGACGAGGTCCACCCCCAGCTCCTGCGCCACGTCGACGCGCGCTTCGCCGAGACCGGTGCCGACGTCGTGCAGGGCGGCGTCCAGTTGATGAACTACCACTCCAACTGGTACTCGGTCCGCAACGTGCTCGAGTACTACTTCTGGTTCCGCAGCCGCCTGCACTTCCACGCCGCCCAGCGGTTCATCCCCCTTGGTGGCAACACCGTCTTCGTCAGGGCCGACCTGCTGCGCCGGGCCAGCGGCTGGGACCCCGACTGCCTGGCCGAGGACTGCGAGCTGGGTGTCCGCGTCAGCTCCGCCGGGGCCAGGGTCGCGGTCGCGTACGACCCCGAGCTGGTCACCCGCGAGGAGACCCCGGCCACCCTTGGCGCCTTTCTCAAGCAACGCACCCGCTGGAGCCAGGGCTTCCTCCAGGTCCTCCGCAAGGGCGAATGGCGCCGCCTCCCGACCACTCGCCAGCGCCTGCTGGCCCGCTACACCCTGGCCATGCCGTTCCTCCAGGCGTTCGTCGGGCTACTGATCCCACTGTCGTTTGCGACCACGGTCCTGGCCAAGGTCCCGGTGCTGGCCGCCCTGATCTCCTTCATCCCGCTCGTGCCGGTGCTGGCCGTACTCGTCATGGAGGGGGTCGCCCTCGGAGAGTTCTGCCGCAACTACGGCCTCCGGGCGCGAGTACGGGACTACCTCCGCCTCGTGCTGGGGACGCTCCCCTACCACGCGCTCCTGTCCCTGGCCGCGGTCCGGGCCGTGGCCAGGGAACTGCGCGGAAACCGGAGCTGGGAGAAGACGGCCCACATCGGCGCTCACCGCGACGAGCCCGCCCCCGCCGTCGGTACCGGCCACTGGGCCGACCTGGGTGACCGGACCGCATGAGCGCCACCACCCGCCCGCGCCACACCCGCTCACGTCCGATCCCCCTCCGCGCGGTCCCCCAGCTGGCGCCGATCCGTCGAGCGGCCCTGCCGCCGCCCAAGCGGCACTGGCTTCGCCAGTGGCTCAGGGACCACTGGCTCAGCCTGCTGATCGTCGCCGGCCTCCTCCTGGCCGTCGGGCTGGTCCACGCCATCGGCTATGACCGGTACCCGGCGCGCACCACCGACGACGAGGGAACGTATGTGTCCCAGGCATGGGCTGTGCTGCACTGGCGCACCCTCGCCCACTACACCTACTGGTACGACCATCCGCCGTTCGGCTGGATCACCATGGCCTCCTACATGTGGGTCACCGACGCGCTCAGGCGGTTGCCGACTTCGGTGAGCGCCGGGCGGGAGGTGATGATCTGGGCCAAGGTCATCAGCGCGGCCATGATGTACCTCCTCGCTCGCCGGCTCGCCTTCCATCGGCTGGCCGCGGCCGGCGCCGTCCTGCTGTTCGGGCTCAGCCCGCTCGGGCTCGAGTTCCAGCGGATGGTGTTCCTCGACAACCTGGCGGTGATGTGGACGCTCGCCGCCCTCGCGCTAGCCGCTTCGCCCAAGCGCAGCCTGGCCGCGTCGACCGGCAGCGCCATCTGCTTCGGGTTCGCGGTCCTGACCAAGGAGACGACCGCGGTCCTGTTCCCGGTCCTGCTGCTCCTGCTGTGGCAGCACAGCAGTCCACAAACGAGGCGGTACCGCATCCCCCTGTTCCTGACCGTGCTGGCCGGACTGACCTTCACCTATCCGCTGTACGCGATGCTCAAGAACGAGCTGCTCGAGGGCCCTGGTCATGTCAGCCTCATCTGGGCGGTGAAATGGCAGCTGTTTGACCGCCCGCCCACCGGCAGTGTGCTCGACCCGACCAGTGACAGCTATGGGATCCTGCGGTCCTGGCTCGACCTGGACCCATGGCTGCTGCTGTCCGGGGTCGTCCTCACCCCCGTGGCCCTGCTGCTCCGCCGCGTCCGGGCGGTCGCCTTCGGATTAGGGATTCAGGCGGTCATGATGCTGCGGAACGGCTATCTGCCGTACCCGTACGTCATCGCCATGCTGCCGTTCGCGGCCCTGGTGATCGCCGGAGTGGCGGATCAGCTTGGCAATGGTCCACGCGCCGCCGGCCAGCTCTCGGCCGTGGCGAGACGCGGCGGCCAGCTCGTCGTCGTCGCGCTGGTGGCGGCCAGCGTGATGGTGGTGGGCCCACAGTGGCGAGACGGTCTCCACCAGGCGATGACGCAGGACAAGAGTCAACCACCCAAGCAGGCGGTGGCCTACGTCACCGCCCACATCCCCCGGGGCTCGACCCTGCTGGTCGACGACAACATCTGGACCGACCTGGTCCGCCATGGGTTCGACCCGAACCCAGTGTGGTTCTACAAGCTGGACCTCGACCCAGTTGTCCGGGCCAAGTACAAGAACGGGTGGCGCGACATCGACTACGTCGTCCTGCGGGGGCTCCCCCCGTCGACCGTGCGTGACCTCCCGCTGGTGGCGGCCGCCATTAAGAACTCGGAGGTGGTCGCCAGCTTCGGCGGCGGCGAGATCACCGTTCGCAGAGTTCTCAAGGACGCTCCCGACCAGGACTAGGACCGCGCCGGCCCGAGCACCCGGCCGTGCTCGACCTTGAGGCAGCGGTCCTCGACGTAGATGAGGCCGGCCTCGGTGGCGATCGCCCGGGCCTCGGGGCTTGCGATGCCGAGCTGGAGCCAGAGGGCTCGGGCGCCGACGGCGACCGCGTCCCTGGCGACGTCGGGGGTGTACTCGGGGCGGCGGAACACGTCGACGAGGTCGATCGGCTCGGGAACATCGGCCAGCGAGGCCACCATGGGCACCCCGAACACCTCGGGCGCTGGGCAGGCCGGGTTGACCCCGAACAGGCGGTAGCCCTGGTGGTGGAGGTACCAGGCGACCTGGTTGGAGGCGCGGTCGGGGTTGGCCGAGAGCCCGACGACGGCGATCACCTTGGTGTCGAGCAGTAGCTGGCGGAGCGCTTCATCGTTCACGGGCTAGTCCCCTGCTTCGGCGGCTGGCCCGACCATCGTAGGCCCGGCGGCGGCGGCCGTTCCTCCGGTCGTTGGCGGCGATCGTCCGGAGCGGGCGTTGCTTCTCTTGCTCTGGCGGTTCTCGCGATGCGACGCTACCGACCATCGCAGCTGGTGTTCGGCAGGTGTTCGGCTGGAGGTGAGTCGGATGGCGGACGCGGCGACTCGGGAAGAATCATGGGAGGCCGGGGAGAAGGGCCTGCGGTCGGGCGCCCTTGGGATGCTGTCGGGCATCGTCATCGGCGTCGCCTCGACCGCCCCCGGGTACAGCCTGGCCGCCTCGCTGGGCCTGGTCGTCGCCGCCGTCGGCCTGCAGGCGCCGGCCATCATGTTCCTGGACGGCCTCCTGTAGGCCGAGGCGGTAGCCTGGCCGCACCAGGAGTCGTCCCGGGAGACCCGACCGTGGCCCAGCCAGAGCGATATGTGTTCGTCTGCCTCAACCAGCGCCCGGAAGGCCACCCGAAGGGCTCATGCCTGGACCGCGGGGCCGCGCAGGTGTTCGAGGCGCTACGCGAGGAGCAGGGCCGGCGACTGCTGACCAACGTGAAGGTGGTCGCCACCGGCTGCATGGAGGCCTGCCTGGCCGGCCCGGCCCTCCTGGTCGTCCCCGACAACGTCTGGTACGGCGGCGTCACCGAAGCCGACGTCCCCGAGCTGGTGGAGCGCCACCTGATCGGCGGCGAGCCGGTCGAAATGCTCCAGATCGGCCCCGAAGATTTCTGCGGCTAGCGGCGCGCACAATTGCGCCCGGCGCATTCTGACCAGGATCGGGCGATCCTACTCTAAGTAGTTCTCCCGAAGGGCCATTTCTACCCCCCTGACCAGGCCTTCTGCCGATCTGCGAAAGACCGCACGTTTGGTCGATATGGGTCCGGGTACGTCAGGTTCGCTGCCACCCCGGGGTAGTGATTAAGGCTCCAAACTCCGTTTTCCGGTCGTTCCTTTTTCGTGCGAGAAAGGTCACTCCATGAAGCGCGTCCGCATGCTCGTCGTTCTCGGCGCCATCGCCGTCGCACTCCCCCTCGGCCTATCGGCCGCCCACGCCACCGGCGGTGGCAGCTCAGCCAACCAGGTCACCATCCAGGAGCGTGTTGACTACGATAACGTGGGCACGAACCTTGACGTTGGCCTGAACGTTCGCTGCTCGGGCGGCTCGGGCAGCGTCATTGTCAACGTGACCCAGTCCCCGCCCCAGACGCCGTACCCGGTCGCCGCCGGCTCGGGCCCACAGTTCGTCGTGTGTGACAACAAGACCCACACGGTCGCTGTCACCCTCGTCGGGTTCGGGTTCGACGCCGGTAGGGCTAAGGCTACGGCTGACCTGACCACTGACTTGGGTGGGTCGACGCACGCCGAACGGTGGGTCACCATCGTCCCAGTGTAACGTCACGACAACAAGTCAAGGCGGCGGCCGGCATCAAGCCGGCCGCCGCGCTCCTGTCTCACG
>DATENJ010000585.1:0-2910 GCA_035275125.1 Actinomycetes bacterium
AGCTGGGAGGCGAGCAGCTCCCCGAGTAGGTAGCTCTGGTAGTAGACGGGGGCGACGGCCAGGTGGATCTTGCTGGCCCAGTCGGGGGCGGTGCGGCCCTCGGGCCGGCGCAGGCCCTGGAGCGAGGAGACCAGGTCCCACCAGGTGCCGGCCAGGTCGCCGCCCGGGTCGGCGTACATGGCCCGCTCGAACCGGACCACCACAAGGCACCAGCGGGCGAACACCAGCTGGCCGGTGCGGAGCACCTCGCGGCTGGGCCCGGTCAGGGCCGCGGCCGCCGCCTCGTCGGCGCCGAGCACCCCGACCAGGAACTCGGGGTCGCGCCGGAGCCGGCCCAGCATCAGGGCCACCGCCTCGGTGACCAGCGGCTGGGGCGGGCGGCGCAGCACCCAGGGCAGCGACCGGTCGATGTGGTCGTCGTAGACGGCGTGGCCGACCTCGTGCAACAGCACGTCCAGCCACTCCTCGCCCGGGGCCAGGTTGGCCAGCACGCGGATGTCGCCGGCCCGGTCGACGTCCAGGCAGAAGGCGTGCTGGTCCTTGCCCGAACGGGGATGCAGGTCCGAGCGCTCCAGCAGGTGGCGGGTCTCGAGGCCCATGCCGTCGTAGGTGGCGACGGTCAGCCTGACGGTGTCGGCCCCCTCCAGCAGCGGGCCAAGGTCGGCCTCGCCCTCGCCGTCGTAGCGCTGGAAGAACAGGTCGCCGTAGTGCCACGGGTAGAGCTCGTCGGCGGCCACGCCGAAGCGGGCGCTCTGGCGGGCGTCGAGCTCTGCCTTGGCGGCCAGGAACGGCTCGCGGGTGGCCAGCTCGACCTCGTCCAGGGTCCGCTCCAGCCAGGCCTCGTCGATGTCGCCGCCGGCCAGGGCGAAGGCGAACCAGTCGCGGTAGCCACGTTCGGTGGCCACCCGGTTGCGCAGCTCGACCAGGGCCAGGACGTCGTCGGCGACGGCCGCGCCGACCTGCTTGCCGGCCTCCCAGGCGGCCCGCCGCTCGACCGGGTCGTCGGAGGTGGCCAGGACCCGTTCCAGCTCGTTATTGGCCAGCTCCCGGCCCCCGACCCGGCCCCGCACGGTCGAGAAGGCATGCTCCACCTTGGCCTGGAGGGCGACCAGCTCGGCCCGGTCGCCCTCGGGGATCTGGTTGGCCAGCAGGTCGAGGCTGGCCTGCTCCAGTGCCCGCCGGGTGAGGCCGGCAGGCACGCCGGTGCCGGCCAGGGCCCCCTTCACCTCGGCGAACAGCCCGGGGTCGCCGAGCACGGCCAGCAGCGCCTCCTCGGCCCGCTGCCTGGCCGCCGAGGTCTTCGGGCTGGCGTCGGTCGAGGCCGTCCAGAAGGCGCGGTGCAGGTCGCGCTCCAGCGGGGCCAGGCGCTCGGTGAGCCGCGACAGGACGGTGCCGGGATCGGGCATGGCGGGTGGCTCCGGGCGCTGGACGGTCGGTCGCCCTTACTGTAGTGGGATGCGCTACCGGTACGTGGTCCGCATCGGGCCGCAGGACATCGGCCAGCGGGTGGTGGTCCGCTGGCGCCGTCCCGCGCCCGGCGGCGACGAGGTGGCCGACGTGGTCGGCCCGCTGGAGGCCGCCGACGACCACCACTTCGCGGTCCGCAACCGTCGTGGCGAGCTGGTCGAGATCCCCCTCGACCGGGCCCTGGCCGCCAAGGTCGTCCCACCCCGATAAGGTGGTCGGGTGCTGGAGGTCACCAACACCCTGACCCGGGCCAAGGAGCCGGTGCGTCCCCGCACGCCCGGGCGGGTGACCATGTACAGCTGCGGGCCGACGGTGTACCGCTACGCCCACATCGGCAACCTGCGCACGTTCCTGCTGGCCGACCTGGTCCGCCGGGCCCTCGAGGTGGGCGGGACCGAGGTCCACCAGGTGCAGAACATCACCGACGTCGGCCACATGACCAACGAGGAGTTCGACCGCGGCGAGGACCGGATGCTGGTCTCGGCCCGCCTCGAGGACAAGACGCCGGCCGAGATCGCCGAGCATTACACCAGGGCGTTCCTGGCCGACGCGGCCGCCTTCAACCTGCAGCCGGCGGCCGAGTACCCGCGGGCCTCGGACTACATCGGCCAGATGCAGGAGCTGGTGGCCAAGCTGCTGGAGGGCGGCAGCGCCTACGAGGTCGACGGCAACGTCTACTTCTCGGTCGAGTCGTTCCCCGGCTACGGCCGGCTGTCGGGCAACACCCTCGACCAGCTGCGGGCCGGGCACCGCCAGGACGAGCCGGACCCGCGCAAGCGCCACCACGCCGACTTCGCCCTGTGGAAGGCGGCCGGTCCGGGCCGGCTGGTGAAGTGGCCGTCCCCGTGGGGCGACGGCTACCCGGGCTGGCACATCGAGTGCTCGGCCATGTCCCTGGCCACCCTGGGTGAGCACATCGACGTCCACACCGGCGGCGAGGACAACGTCTTCCCCCACCACGAGGACGAGATCGCCCAGTCCGAGGCGGTGGTCGGCCACCAGGTGGTGACCACCTGGGTCCACGGCCGGCACCTGCTGACCGGGGACCGCAAGATGGCCAAGTCGGCCGGCAACTTCTACGCCCTGGCCGAGCTGGCCGAGCGGGGCCGCAGCCCCCTGGCCGCGCGGCTGCTGTTCCTCCAGGCCCGCTACCGGACCCCGCTCAACTTCACCTGGGCCGCGGTCGCCGGGGCCGAGCGGACCCTCGAACGGCTGCGGTCGCGGATGGCCGCCTGGGCACGGGACCCGGCGGCCGGCCGGTCTCCCGGCTGCGCGGGCTACGAGGAGCGCTTCTGGCGGGCGGTCGACGACGACCTCGACACCCCGACGGCCATGGCCGTGCTGCACGAGCTGGAGGGCGACGAGTCGCTGCCCCCGGCCGCCCGCTTCACCAGCGTGGCCGCCTTCGACCGGTTCCTGGGCCTCGACCTGGCGGCCGACGTC
>DATENJ010000586.1:0-3317 GCA_035275125.1 Actinomycetes bacterium
GCCGGCGCCCTGGCCAGGCCCGACGCGGCCGTCCTGGCCATTCTCGGCGCCGGCGTGCAGGGCCGCTCCCACCTGGAGGCGTTCCCGCTGATCCGCGACTTCGGCGAGATCCGGGTGGCCTCCCGGACCCCCGGCCACGCCGACGCCCTGGCCGAGGGCCACCCGGTGGCGCGGGCGGTCGGCTCGTTCGAGGCGGCGGTCTCCGGGGCCGATGTTGTCTGCTGCTGCACCGACACGCACGAGCCGATCCTTGAGGTCGGCTGGCTGGCTCCCGGCGCTCACGTCAGCTCGGTCGGGGGCACCTTCGGCCCAGAGCTCGACCCGGCGATCGTCCGCACCGGCCGGGTCTTCGTGGAGTGGCGCGGCGCCGCCACCAACCCACCTCCGGCCGGCTCCCACGACCTCCAGGGCCTCGACCCCGCCTTCCTCACCGAGATCGGTGAGGTCCTGGCGGGCACCCGCCCCGGCCGCACCTCCCGCGACGAGCTCACCGTCTACAAGTCGACCGGCCACGCCGTGGAGGACGCGGCCGCCGCCGCGCTGGTCTACCGCCGCGCCCTCGCAACCGGCGCCGGCACCACCGTGTCGATCTGACCAGGCTCAGGTCCGGGCGACGGTGGCCGTCGCTACTTGCGCCGCTTGGGGAGGTAGAGGTCGGTGATCGTGCCCTCGAAGGCCTCGGCGGCCATGCCGACGGTCTCGGACAGGGTGGGGTGGGGGTGGACGGTGAGGCCGATGTCGGTGGCGTCGGCGCCCATCTCGACGGCCAGGGCGGTCTCGGCGACGAGCTCGCCGGCGTTGGGGCCGACGGCGCCGGCGCCGATGAGGCGGTGGGTGGTCTCGTCGAACAGGAGCTTGGTCATGCCCTCGTCGCGGCCGAGGGACAGCGAGCGGCCGCTTGCCAACCAGGGGAACACGCCCTTGCCGTACTTGACCCCGGCCGCCTTGGCCTCGGTCTCGGTGACACCGACCCAGGCGACCTCGGGGTCGGTGTAGGCGACCGAGGGGATGGCGCGGACGTCGAGGTAGCTGGGCTGGCCGGCCGCGACCTCGGCGGCGACGTGGCCCTCGTGGACGGCCTTGTGGGCCAGCATCGGCTGGCCGACGACGTCGCCGATGGCGAAGATGTGGGGCACGTTGGTGCGCTGCTGCTTGTCGACGTTGATGAAGCCGCGCTCGTCGACCGCGACCCCGGCCCGCTCGGCGCCGATCGCGCGGCCGTTGGGGCGGCGGCCCACGGCGACCAGGACCTGGTCGAAGGTGGCCGTCTCGGGTGCCTTGGCGCCCTCGAAGTGGACCACCAGCCCGTCAGCCCCGGCGTCGACCTTGGTGACCTTGGTGGTCAGGTAGATCGCGTCGTAGCGCTTGGAGATCCGCTTGAACAGCGGGTTGACCAGGTCCTTGTCGGCGCCGGGGATGAGCTGGTCGAGCAGCTCGACGATGGTGACCCCCGATCCCAGCTCGGCGTACACGCATGCCATCTCCAGGCCGATGATGCCGCCACCGACGACCAGCAGCCGCTCGGGGACGCCACCCAGCTCCAGGGCGCCGGTGGAGTCGATCACCCGCTCGTCGTCGTGGGGGATGAACGGCAGGGTCACCGGCTCCGAGCCGCAGGCGATGATCGCCTGCTCGAACCCGACCACCGTCCGGGCGCCGTCGTCGCCGGTGACCTCGAGGTGGTTGGGGGACGCGAAGCTGCCGTAGCCGGTGACCACCTTGACCTTGCGCTGCTTGGCCAGGCCGGCAAGTCCGTTGGTGAGCCGGCGGACGACCGACTGCTTCCAGTCGCGGAGCTTGTCGAGGTCGACCGCTGGCTCGCCGAAGGCCAGGCCGTGCTCGGCCATCTCCTTGGTCTCGGCGATCACCCTGGCCGCATGCAGCAGGGCCTTGGAGGGGATGCAGCCGACCTTGAGGCAGACCCCGCCGAGGATCGGCGAGCTGTCCACCAGCACGACCGACTTGCCGAGGTCGGCGGCCCGGAAGGCGGCGCTGTAGCCACCGGGCCCGGCCCCGAGCACGAGCACCTCGCCCTGGACGTCGGCCCCGATACCCTCGGCCGACGCCGGGGTGGGGGCCGGCGCCGGGGCGGCGGGGGCCTGGACCGCCGGGGCGGCCTCCTCGGTCACCTGCTCCTGGGTCGCCTGCTCCTGGGCGGCCCCACCGGCGGCCCCGGCCGCCTCGAGGGTCATGAGCAGGTCGCCCTCGGACACCTCGTCCCCGACCCCGACCCGCAGCTCGCGGACGGTGCCGGCCTGCGGGGCCGGGATGTCCATGGTCGCCTTGTCGGACTCCAGCGTCAGGATGGGGTCGTCGACGGCCACCTGGTCACCGGGGGCGACGTGCACCTCGATGACGGGCACGCCGGTGAAGTCGCCGATGTCGGGCAGGCGGATCTCGATCGGCGTGCTCATGGGCAGCTCCTTCTCGGCCGGTCGGGGGCTACAGCAGCAGGCGGCGGACGTCCTCGAGCACGGTGCACAGCTGCCGGGTGAACCGGGCGGCAAGGGCGCCGTCGATCACCCGGTGGTCGTAGGACAGCGAGACCGGCAGCATCAGGCGGGGCACGAACGCCTCGCCGTCCCACACCGGCGAGGTCCGGGCCCGGACGACGCCGAGGATCGCCACCTCGGGCGAGTTGACGATCGGGGTGAAGCTGGTCCCGCCGATGCCGCCGAGGCTGGAGATGGTGAAGCTGCCGCCCGACATGTCGGCGGGCGAGAGCTTGCCGTCGCGGGCCTTCTGGGAGATGGTCCCGAGCTCCTTGCTCAGCTCGGTGACGCCCTTGGCCTCGACGTTGCGGATCACCGGCACGACCAGGCCGCCGGGGGTGTCGACGGCGATCCCGATGTGGTAGTAGCGCTTCAGGATCAGGCTGTCCTTTGACGGCGACAGCGAGCTGTTGACCTCGGGGAACTGGCGCAGCGCGGAGACGGCCGCCTTCATCAGGAAGGCCAGCAGCGTGACCCGGAAGCCCTCGGCCTTGGCGGCGGTGTCGAGCTCGCGCCGGTACGGGTCGAGGTCGGTGATGTCGGCCTCGTCGTTGTGGGTGACGTGGGGGACGTTCAGCCACGACCGGTGCAGGAACGGCCCGGACAGCTTCTTGATCCGGGGCAGCGGGACCGTCTCGACCGGGCCGAACTTGGAGAAGTCCTGGGCCGGGACCTCGGGGATGCCGGCGCCGGCGGTGGCGGCCGCCGGGGCCGCCATGGCCGGGCCGCGAACCGCCGCGAGCAGGTCCTCCTTGAGGATCCGGCCCTTCTCACCGCCGCCCTTGATGGTGTTGAGGTCGAGGTCGAGCTCGCGGGCCAGCCGGC
>DATENJ010000587.1:0-2803 GCA_035275125.1 Actinomycetes bacterium
CCGGCCGGGCGCCCGCTCGGCCGGCGCGGGCTGGTGGCGCTGGGGCTGGCCGGGGGGCTGGTCCCGAGCCCGTCGGCGGTGGTGGTGCTGCTGGGCGGGATCGCCATCGGGCAGGCGTGGTTCGGGGTGGCCCTGGTGGTGGCCTACGGGCTGGGGATGGCCGCGACCCTCACCGGGGTCGGGCTGCTCCTGGCCCATCTGCGGACCCGGATGGACGGGCGCCTCCGGCTCCCGGCCGGGTCGCTGGCGGCCCGCGCCGGGCGGCTGCTCCCGGCGGCCACCGCCTCGGTGATCGTGGTCGTCGGCCTTGCCCTGGCCGTCAACGGCGCCGCCCAGCTGTAGGCGTCAGGACAGTACCCGGGCCAGCTGGGCGACCAGGTCGCCGACGATCTGGGCGAGGAGGACGACCAGCACCCCGCCCAGCGACACCAGGGCGGTCAGCAGCAGGGTGGAGAGCGGGTCGGACGCGAGCGACGTCCAGTAGGCGTCGAGCACCACCCCGAGCAGGTTCTCGGGACGCCGTTCCTGGTCCATGGCGGCATTGCTCCGTCGGTGAGGTTCGTCCGGTCCAGCATACGACGGGGCGGGCCGTCCGTCGCCGGGCGGTCTGCCCTACGAGGCCGTCCGGGCCGCCTTCGCCCGCCGGGGTCGCTTGGCCCTGGTGCCGTTGGCGGCCGGGGGGTCGGCGAAGGGGACCGGCTTCTGGCCCAGGGGCTGGGCCAGGAACTGCCCGGTGTAGGAGCCGGGGGTGCGGGCGACCCGCTCCGGCGGGCCCTGGGCGACGACCTCGCCGCCGCGGTGGCCGCCTTCGGGGCCGAGGTCGATCACCCAGTCGGCCGTCTTGACCACGTCAAGGTTGTGCTCGATCACGATCACCGAGTTGCCAGCTGAGACCAGCCGGTGCAGGACCCCGAGGAGCTTGGAGACGTCTTCGAAGTGGAGCCCGGTGGTCGGCTCGTCGAGCACGTACAGGGTCCGGCCGGTGGCCCGCTTGGCCAGCTCGCTGGCCAGCTTGACCCGCTGGGCCTCGCCCCCGGACAGGGTCGGGGCCGGCTGGCCGAGCTTGATGTAGCCAAGGCCGACGTCGTTCAGCGTGACCAGGTGGCGGGCGATCGGCGGGATGTTCTCGAACAGCCCACGGGCCTCCTCGACCGACATGTCGAGCACGTCGGCGATGGTGTGGCCCTTGTAGTGGACCTCGAGGGTCTCGCGGTTGTATCGCTTGCCCTTGCAGACCTCGCAGGGGACGTAGATGTCGGGCAGGAACTGCATGTCGATCTTGATCGTGCCGTCGCCGGCGCACGCCTCGCAGCGGCCGCCGCGGACGTTGAAGGAGAACCGGCCGGGCTGGTAGCCGCGGACCTTGGCCTCGTTGGTGGCCGCGAACAGCCGCCGGACGTGGTCGAACACGCCGGTGTAGGTGGCCGGGTTGGACCGGGGGGTGCGGCCGATCGGCGACTGGTCGACGTCGATCACCTTGTCCAGGTGCTCGGCCCCGGACAGGGACCGGAACCGGCCCGGCGAGCTCCGCGACCGGTACACGGCCGCCATCAGCGCCTTCAGCAGGACGTCGTTGACCAGGGTGGACTTGCCCGACCCGGAGACCCCGGTGACGCAGGTGAACACGCCGAGGGGGAACCGGACGGTGAGCTCCTTGAGGTTGTGCTCGCGCACCCCGGCCACCTCCAGCCAGCGCTCCCCCGGCTTGCGGCGGGTGGCCGGGACGGCGATCGAGCGCTTGCCGGCCATGTACTGGCCGGTCAGCGAGGCCTCGACCCGCTCCAGGTCGGCGAGGGCGCCCTCGGCCACGATGGCCCCGCCGTGCTCGCCGGCTCCGGGGCCGATGTCGACCAGGTAGTCGGCGGTGCGGATGGTGGCCTCGTCGTGCTCGACCACGATCAGGGTGTTGCCGAGGTCGCGCAGCCGGACCAGGGTCTCGATCAGGCGGTGGTTGTCGCGCTGGTGCAGCCCAATCGAGGGCTCGTCGAGCACGTACAGCACCCCGGTCAGCCCGGAGCCGATCTGGGTGGCCAGCCGGATCCGCTGGGCCTCCCCCCCGGCAAGGGTGGCCGAGGCCCGGTCGATGCTCAGGTAGTCGAGGCCGACGTCGAGCAGGAACCCGAGGCGGGCGTTGATCTCCTTGAGGACCCGGGCGGCGATGAAGGCGTCCCGGTCCGACAGCTCCAGGCCGGTGAAGAAGGCGGCCGCGTCCCCCACCGACATGGCCGCCACCTCGGCGATGTTGCGGCCGGCGATGGTCACGGCCAGGCTCTCGGGCCGCAGGCGGGTGCCCTTGCAGGTCGGGCAGGGCACCTCCCGCATGTAGGACTCGACCCGCTCGCGGACGGCGTCGGACTCGGCCTCGGCGTAGCGGCGGTTGAGGTAGGAGACGACCCCCTCGAAGGTGGTGTGGTAGGCCCGGGTGCGGCCGTAGCGGTTCTTGTAGCGGACGTAGACCTGCTCGTCGGCGCCGTACAGGACGACCCGCTGCTGCTCGGCGGTGAGCTCCTCCCAGGGGCTGTGGGGGTCGAACCCGGCCGCCTCGGCCGCCGCGACCAGCAGCCGGTCGAAGTACTCGCTGGACCCGCGGGTCCCCTGCCAGGGCTGGATGGCCCCGCCGGCCACCGGCAGGCTCGGGTTGGGCACGACCAGCTCGGGGTCGACCTCCTGCTTGACCCCAAGGCCGGTGCAGTCCGGGCAGGCCCCGTAGGGGGCGTTGAACGAGAAGTTGCGCGGGGCCAGCTCCTCGAACGACAGGTTGTCGTACAGACAGGCCAGGTGGGTCGAGAACTGGAGCTCTCGG
>DATENJ010000588.1:0-6908 GCA_035275125.1 Actinomycetes bacterium
CTCCTGCCCGACCTGCTCCGCCTGACCGGGGACGCCGGCGCCCGCGACCTGGTTCTCGCCGCCGCCGCCACCCACCCCGACCGGGTCCACCGGGTCGAGGTCGGCGACCTCGGCAGCGACACCGACATCGACGTCGAGGCCGACCTGGAGCGGGTCGGCCACCTGCTCACCACGACGAACCGGAGGAAGCCATGAGGATCGAGAACACGGTCGAGGTCGACGCCCCTCTGGACCGGGTCTGGGCCCTGGTCAACGACATCCCCCGGGTCGCCCCCTGCATGCCTGGGGCCGCCCTCACCGGCGTGCTCGACGACGACACCTACGAGGGCACGGTGGCGGTCAAGCTCGGCCCCCTGCGCATGTCCTACAAGGGCAAGGTCGTGGTCGAGGGCGTCGACGAGGCCAGCCACAGCGCCCGCCTCGCCGCCACCGGCAAGGACACCAAGGGCGCAGGCACCGCCCGCGCCGCCGTCGAGACCCGCCTCGAGCCCGTCGGCGACACCCGCACCCGCCTCCACGTCACCAGCGACGTCCAGCTCACCGGCAAGGTCGCCTCCTTCGGCCGCGGCGGCGCCATCAACGACGTCGCCACCCGCCTCTTCGGCCAGTTCGCCGACTGCCTCCGCGCCACCCTCGAGTCGGAGCAGGCCCCAGCGACCTCGGCGGAGGAAGCCGGGACCACCACCGAAGCGACCGCGGCAACCGGCGCGACAGCGGCGGAACCAGCAAGGCCGCAGCCCTCCGCGTCCGCCTCGCCCTCTCCGGCGGCCTCCGCCTCCTCCTCGCCCTCCGTGTCCGCCTCGCCTGCTGAGGGCGCTGCGTCGGACGCGATTGCCGCCACCCCGGCGACCTCGCCCCCGGCCGTCCCCGCCTCCTCGCCCCAGGCCCCAGCACCCCGCCCGGTCGAGGCCCTGGACGCCGGAAGCCTGGTCGGCACCGTGATCAAGGGCCGGCTGGCGGCGCTGTTCCAGGCCATCGCCGGCTTCTTCCGCCGCCTGTTCGGCCGCCGCTCGACCAGCTGACCACTACTGCGCCCAGACCTTCACCGGCGGTCGCCGCCTGCGCGGCCGACGTCTCGGCGAGGGCGAGAACCCGAGCCGCAGGAGCACGGCCCCCAGCCCGAGGAGCCCAAGGCCGACCGCCAGCTGCTGGCTCGTGGTCACGCCCGTGAACGGCAGGACCCTGAGCTTCTTGTGGCCCTGAGATGCCGGGGAGCACGTGGCCGAGACCTTCTTGTACCCCGCGGACCTCCCCTTGGCCGCCACCGTGTTCAGGCTCCTGCTGTCGAACCCGCCGTTCTTGGGGACGGTGATCGATTTCGAGGTGGCGCCAACCGTGACCTTCAGCGTGCTCCCCTTCGGGCAGTTGGTCTGGACGCTGGTGGTGCCGTCGCCGTTTGGCGTCATCTTCAGGTAGAGATGGACTGCCTGCGCTGGAGCCTGCAGGAACAATATGGAGCCGATGACAATCGCGATGACCAGCAGCCTTCGCATGCCTACCTCCCGTTGTCCCGATCCCGCAACCACGCCTCGACCTTCGAAGCTTCCGGGGCGCCGAGATGGCGAAGGATCTTCAGCGCCTCGCCCCAGGACACGACCGCCTCCTGCCGCTCCCTCCTCTCCTCCAGCACCAGCCCCCGGCTGGTCAGGACCTTGGCCCGGCCGAGCTGGTCCTTCACCTCGTCGAGGATGGCGAGGCTCCGGTTGAGGGCGGCCAGCGCTGCGCCCAACCGTCCCTGCTCCCGGTAGGCGTCGCCCAGCCCGAGCAGCGTCAATGCCGTTCCCCGCTGGTTCTTGAGCTGGTGGAACATCGCCAGGCAGTAGTGGAACCGCGCCACCGCCTCGTCGAGCCGGCCCTGGGCCTGCCAGACCATGCCGAGGTTCAGGCGTGTCCACGCCGCCCCGTCGCGTTCGCCGAACTCCTCGAAGGTGGCGAGGCACGACTCGAGGACGGCGACGGCCTGGTCAAGCTCGCCCCGCTCCCGGTGGACGTGGCCGAGGTTGAGCAGGACAAAGGTCTCCCCGTGATGGTCGACCAGCTCCCGGAAGATCGGGCGTGCCTGCTCGAACCAGCCGAGGGCGACCTCGAACTGCCCCCGCTCGCGATGCACGATCCCCAGGTTGACCAGGCAGTAGGCCTGCCCGCGCCGGTCGCCCAGCCCGCGAAGCAGGCCCAGACTGTCCTCGAAGTAGGACCTTGCGTCGGCGGGCCGGCCAAGGAGGCGGTTGGCGATGCCGCAGCCGAGCAGCGCCCAGGCCCGGCCCCGCGCGTCCCCGACCGCCTCGAACCGGCGGCGACCGCGCTCCATCCGGTCAAGGCCGTTCTGGAACTGCTCGCTGTCCAGCAGCGCGTTTCCCAGACCCAGGTCGGTCCAGCCCGCTCCCCGCTCGTCCTCCAGCATCTGGAACAGGTCCCTGGCGCCACGGAACCGTTCGACAGCCTCCTCGAACTGGTTGCGCTGGGTGGCCACGTCGCCGAGGCTGCGCAGGGCGTTGGCCTCGGCGGCAAGGTTGCCGGCCCGCCGGGCCGAGTGCAGTGCGAGCTCCTGGGTGTGGCCCCAGTCTGACCAGTGGTTGCGCAGCTTGAAGAAGTAGTTGAGCGCCCGTGCCAGCCGCCACACGACGTCGTGGACCTCGAGCGCCTCGGCCTGCTCGAGGGCGGTGATCAGGTTCACCCGTTCGGTCGAGAACCAGGTCCCGGGGTCGCCCGCGACCCGGTCGGCAACGATTCGCGACCGGGTCGGCAGCCAGCCGATGTCGCCCATGTCGTCCTCACCGCCCGGCTCCAGCCGGCTGGCGGCGTGCTCGGCCAGGACGACATGGGCGTCGAGAGCGCGCTCCAGCGCCACCTCCTGGCGCCCTGGCGGCTCCTCGGCCCAGAGGCGTTCCTTGGCAAAGGCCCGCAGCAGGTCGTGGAAGTGGAAGCGGGTGTCGCCGGTCTCGGGCTCGAACGACCCCTCCAGCACCTGCACCTCGACGAGCCGGTCGAGCAGGTCCTCCGCCTCCACCAGGTCGCAGTTGAACAACGCCGAGGCGACCCAGGCGGTGAAGTCCGGCGCCTTGAGGAGCGCGAGCAGACGGAACGCGCGACGCTCCCGCTCCGCCAGGTCGCGGTAGCTCAGCTCGAAGCTGGCCCTGACCTCGAGGTCACGGAGTCTGAGCTCCGAGAGCAGGTTGTGGTCGTTGGCCAGCCGGTTGGCGAGCACCTGGAGCTTCCAGTGGCGCCGGGCGGCCAGCTTCCCGCCCGCGATCCGCACCGCCAGCGGCAGGTACCCGCAGAGCTGGACGATCCTCCTTGCCTCCTGCGGCTCGGCGTCGACCCGCTCCTGGCCGGCGATCTTGGCCAGGAGTTCGACGCCCTCCTCGAGTCCGAGGACGTCGAGGTTGTAGGCGTTGACGCCGGGCAGCCCGGTGAGCGCGGCCCGGCTGGTGATCAGGACGGCGCAGCCAGGGCTGCCCGGTAGGAGCGGGCTGACCTGGGCCTCGTCGACCGCGTTGTCGAGGACGACCAGGATGCGGTGGCCGGCGAGCTGGGTGCGGTAGCGGGCGGCGCGCTGGCCGAGGTCCTCGGGGATGGAGCCTCGGGCCACGCCAAGGCCGAGGAGGAACTCGCCGAGCACGAGAGCTGGATCCTCGCGCCGGTCCTCGCCGCCACGCAGGTTCGCGTAGAGCTGGCCGTCGGGGAACTGGTCGTGCAGCTGATGGGCGACCTTGGTGGCGAGCGCGGTCTTGCCGACGCCGGCCTTGCCGGCGATCGCCGAGACGACGACGGCGGTCCCGTTCCCCTCCTGACTGCTCCCAAGCAGACCGCGCAGCTCCTCGACGGCGGCGTCGCGGTCGGTGAAGTCGTCGGTGTCCCGTGGCAGCTGGAACGGGCTTGGCATGGCCTGCGGCGCGGGACGGACGATCTGGATGTTGAGGTCGCGCCCGGCGACATAGTCCCCGGTCAGATGGACGTCACGGCCGGCCACCACGCCGGTACCCGAGCCCTGGTGGCCGTCGATCACTCGCCGCCGTCTGCCGTGGGCGGGTTCCCTATGACCATGTCCCGCCCGGCGACGTTCCTGCCGCGCAGGTTGACATCACGCCCGGCCACCGCCCCCGCGTCAGTGATCTGGGTGAGGGACATCCCACCGGCCCGGCGGGCCTCCTCGACCAGCCGTTCGAGCGTCACGGCGAAGTCCGGGTCGCTGCGGGACTCCGACTCGATGACGTCGGCGAGCTCGACCTGGAAGGCCACGCGGTAGTCGTCGTTCGCCGGGTCCCGCTCCAGCCGGCTCAGCGCCTGGTCGGCGCGCTTGCCGGCCAGCGCCCCTTGGAGCCACTGGTAGAGCTGCTTGACCTTGGCCACGGTGGCGTCGGTTGCGCTGTCAGCCAGGTTGCCGACGGCCCGATCGGCGCCACGGAGAAGGTAGGGGGCCAGCAACGCTGCGGCACTGGTGGCAAGCGAGACGGGATCCATTCGCGCGCTCCTCCGAACCAAGCCGAGTCTGATGATAAGCGCTATTTGCTCATTTTCCAGCCCCATATTCGGGCCGGGAGCCCAGGTCGACGCCGACAGCGCTCAGCTGTAGCGGGTCACGTACCCGCGGCGGCGGAACAGGCGCAGCATCCAGGCGACGAAGGCGAGGGCGGCGGCGACAAGGGCCACGGTGCCGATGGCGGCGAGGGCGAGCTCACCCCAGGGGGTCGGGCCGCCGTCGATCAGGTCGCGGCCGGCGGCGAAGGCGTGGGTGGTCGGCAGCAGGGCCGAGATGGGCCTGACGAAGGCGGGGAGGGCCTCGACCGGGTAGAAGACGCCGCCCAGCGGCATGATCACGAACATGATCCCCCAGGCGAAGGCCTCGGCGCCGTTGCCGAAGCGCAGCATCAGGCCGACCACGAACAGGGCGATCGCCCACCCGTTGAGGAGCAGGATGGCGATCACCGGCACCAGGCCGGGCCCGAGGCTGGTGACGTCGAAGGCGTAGAGGGCGAACGCGGCCACCGCGACCACGCCGACGCCCATGAGCAGCTTGGCCAGGCCGAACAGGGCGATCCCGGCGACCAGCTCCAGCTCCCGGAGCGGCGTCACCATCAGGCTGAGCAGGTTGCGCGACCAGGTCTCCTCCATGAAGCCGGTCGACACGGCGATCTGCGCCTGGTAGACGACATGCCAGAGCACGATCCCGGACAGCAGGTAGGCGACCCCGGCCTGGGCGGGCGAGCCGGGACCGCCCTGGCTGACGAAGTACACCCCGAGGGAGCCGAACAGCAGCGTGTCGACGATCGGCCACACGGTCACGTCGAACAGCCGGTGCGGGCTCCGGTACAGCACATAGGCGTGCCGCCGGGACACGGCCAGGATCCGCAGCCAGGGGGCCAGCTGCCGCGAGACCTGCGTGGCCGTCATGGCCGCAGCCCCTCGGTGTGCTCGCTGGCCTGGCGCTCGGAGGCCAGGTGGAGGAAGACCTCCTCCAGGTCGTCGCGCCCGAACCGGGCGGCGACCTCGAGCGGGGGGCCGTCGGCGACCACCCGGCCGGCGGACAGGAACACGACCCGCTCGGCGATCCGCTCCACCTCGATCATGTTGTGGCTGGTGACCAGCAGGGCCGTGCCCCGCTCCTCGCACAGGGCGGCCAGGCCGTTGCGGACCCGCATGGCCACGTCGGGGTCGAGGCTGGCCGTCGGCTCGTCCAGGACCAGCAGCTCAGGGTCGTGCATGGTCGACTTGACGATGCCGATCAGGGTCTTCTGTCCCGAGGAGAGCTCGGTGCCCATGGCCTTGACCAGGTGCGAGACCCCGAAGCGCTCCAGGCCGCGCAGTGCCTGGGCCTCGGGGTCGGCCAGGCCGTAGAGCTGGCCGAACATCCGCAGGTACTCCCCGACCCGCAGCCGCTCGGGCAGGGGCAGGTAGCCGGCCGCGAAGCCGACGCGGGCCATGGCCTCGCTCCGGCCCCTCGGCAGCCGGTGGCCGGCGATCTCGACCGTGCCGCCGTCCGGCTGGACCACCCCGAGGCACATCAGCAGGGTGGTGGTCTTGCCGGCCCCGTTGGGCCCGAGCAGGGCGACCCGCTCGCCCCGGCGCACGCTCAGGTCGACGCCGTCGACGGCCCGGCCGCGGCGGTACGTCTTCAGCAGTCCGCGGGCGCGGAGGACGTCGCTCATGCCAGCCAGTGTCCCAGTCGCCTCCGGCGCCTCGCCACCCGATATCCCCAGGCTTGTGCCGGGCCGACGGCCGGAGGAGGATGCGGCCATGAGCCAGGAGCTGGCCAGCCGGCACTGTGAGGCCTGCGTGCCGGGCACGCCGACGGTCACCGAGGAGCGGGCCGCCGAGCTGGAGGCCCAGCTGGACCCGTCCTGGGAACGGGACGGCACCCGGCGCCTGCGGCGGGAGCTCGAGTTCCGCAACTTCCGGGACGCCTTCGGGTTCGTGGCCCGCCTGGCCCTGCTGGCCGAGTCCGAGGGCCACCACCCCGACATCGAGCTCGGCTGGGGCCGGGTCGCGGTCAGCCTGACCACCCATGCCGCCGGCGGTCTGACCGACAACGACTTCATTCTGGCCGCCAAGCTCGACCGGCTCTGAGGCCGCCGCTCAGGCGTAGGCGCCGCGCAGGACCGTCCGCCCGGAACGCGACGGGTTGCCGTCGGCCGGCTCAAGGGTGACGTCGATGGCCCGGTAGCGGGCGGCGACGTCGGCGGGCAGGCTCCAGATGCCCTGGCCGTTGGGGGCGAGCACGCCGACCGGGAAGTCCTTGCCGGCGTCCCCGACCAGCCAGACCCCGTAGTAGGCGCCGGCCGGGGGCCGGGGCAGGCCCTCGGCGGTGATGCTCATGATCTGGTCGTCGCCGGCGCCACGCATGCGGGCCTCGGCGGTGGCGCCGCCGGCGGCCAGGGCGCCGAGGGCGACCCGCTGGCCCCGGCCGGTGT
>DATENJ010000589.1:0-6278 GCA_035275125.1 Actinomycetes bacterium
GGTCGCTCTGGTCGAACACGACCAGGCACTCGACCGGTCCCGGGTAGGTCTGGGAGAGGATGGCCGTCACCGCCCGGCGCAGCAGCTCCGGCCGGTCCCGGGTGGGGACGACCACGCTGACCGCCGGCGTCTCAGCGGCCATGGCCGCCGCGCAGGTACCCGTAGGCGAGCAGCAGCGGCCAGGTGGAGACCGAGGTGAGCAGCCGGTGGCGGCGGCGCAGCTGGCCCCGCCACTCCTCGTCGACCCGCAGCGGGACCCGGCCGCTGCGGAAGCGCATCGGGTTGCCGGCCAGGGCGTGGCTGGGGCCGAGCTCGACCCAGCCGTCGCCGACGAAGCCGAGCTCGCCGGCGGCCACCGGGCGCCCCGAGAGCGCCAGCACCCGGGTGAGTTCGCCCGACGGGTCGCGGACCAGCGACTCGTAGCGCAGCAGGATGCTCCGCACCCCGAGGGCGCCCAGCAGGTGGAACAGCAGGTTGTAGCCGAGGTAGCGGGCGCTCATGCGCAGTGGGGTGTCGGTGGCCATGAGGTCGTCGCCCTCGACCACCTCGGCCCGCCGCATCCGCTTGGTCCAGGAGAAGGCCACCCCACGGCTGTCGCGGACCAGGTGGACCAGGCGCAGGTCGACCCCGCGCATCCGCCGGACCAGGAAGGCGTGGGAGGCGTGCTTGCTGGCGTCGACCACCAGCGGCCGCCCGCTGACCTCCCGGACGGCCGCGTACAGCCGCTCCAGCAGCTCCAGGTAGCGCTCCAGGCGGGCCCGGTAGGACCGGGACAGGCTGGGCACGACCATCAGGGGGACGAACCGGTTGCGGTCCACCGACGCCTTGAGGGCCAGCACCTCCTGGACGTCGAGCTCGTCCCAGCCGCCGAAGGCGACTTCCCCGACCCGCCCCCAGAAGGCGCAGTCCCGGAACCGCTCCCCGCAGCCGCAGCGGTTGTTCTGGGACAGGCCGCGCTCCCAGAGGTGGACCAGCTCCCCCACCGACCAGACGTCGTCGAGCCGGCCCAGCATCCGGTCAAGCAGGGTGCTGCCGCTACGCCCGAGGCCGCCGATGAACAGGACCGTGCTCATTGGCGCACCCGCCGATCCACCGACGTCTCGTTTGCGCCCGCCGTGCTCATCGGGCGACCGGCCGCTCGCCGACCAGCCCGTCGACCAGGCGCTCGAACTCGCGCACGGCGCCGCCGGTGGCCCGGTCCCCTGGGCCGGCCCGGAAGGCGGCCGGCTCGGCGGCCACCCGGTCCAGCAGCCGGTGCAGCTCGGCCTCGGTCTCGGCCAGGTGGATCTCGTCGCCGTCGGCGGCCAGGCGGCGCGAGAAGGCGACCTGATGGTCGTCGACGTGCTCGCCCAGCCGGTGCTGGCGGGGGACGACGATCGGGACCGCGCCCATGTGCCTGGCCCCGAGGATGGTGCCGGGCCCGCCGTGGCAGACGACCGCGGCCGCGCTCGCCATCGCCTCCTGGAGGGCGTCGTACTCGAGATAGGCCTGCCAGTCGGCCGGCCCGGACGGCGCGGCCGAGGTGCCGGTCTGCATCAGGCAGCGCAGCCGGCCGGGGTGGCCGTCCAGCCAGGCCCCGGCCCAGCGGACCAGGCGGTCGAAGGGGTGGTGGTCGGTGCCGACGGTGACCAGCAGCAGCGGCGCCGCGCCGTCGGGGACCGTCACAGCAGGCTCCCGATGACTTTGCCCTTGGGGTAGTTGCGGCGCTGCTCCTCCCACTGGAGCAGGAACAGGTCGCTGAAGGGGTAGCAGAGCCGGCCGGTCATGGTCGGCGAGTCGATCCGGTCGTAGACCTCGACGTACACCGTCCGCTTGCCGAACAGCTTGGCCAGCAGGAAGAACGGGAAGGCGACCCCGGCCCCGCTGGAGACGACCACGTCGGGCCGGTAGGAGCGCAGCAGCTTCCAGGCCAGGTGGGTGTTGCGGACCAGGTTGCGCAGGTTGCGGGTCGTGGGGTGGTACGCCCAGGCGACCTGCTCACCGGCGAGCAGGGAGGTGCTGTCCAGCTTCTCGAAGGTCACCCATAGACGATCGTGCCGTTCCCACCATGGCTTGAGGTTGTGGAGCTGGATCAGGTGCCCGCCGGAGGAGCAGACCAGGAGCGCGCGCATGGCCCGGGCCTCAGTACGCGCCCCTGGTCGAGACCAGGAGCGGGAGGGTCTTGGACAGGATGAACAGGTCGTAGGCGATCGACCAGTTCTCGACGTAGAACAGGTCCAGTCGCACGTAGTCCTCGAAGGAGAGCTCGCTGCGCCCGCTGACCTGCCACAGGCCGGTGATGCCGGGCCGGACCTCGAGCCGGTCGTGCTGCCACTCCTCGTACATGGCGACCTCGCCGGCCAGCGGCGGCCGCGGCCCGACCAGGCTCATCTCGCCCTTGAGGACGTTCCACAGCTGGGGCAGCTCGTCGATCGAGTAGCGGCGCAGGATGTCCCCGATCCTGGTCACCCGCGGGTCCTGGCGGAGCTTGAACAGCGGGCCGTCGGCCTCGTTCCGCTCCCGCAGGGTGTCGAGCAGCAGGTCGGCCCCGGCCACCATGGTGCGGAACTTCAGCAGGGTGAAGGGCCGGCCGCGCAGCCCCACCCGCTCCTGGCGGAACACCACCGGGCCGGGCGAGGTGAGCTTGATGGCCGCGGCCACGGCCACGAACAGGGGCAGCAGGACCAGCAGGCCGAGGCCGGAGATGAGCACGTCGCAGGCCCGCTTGGCCACCGCCTGGGCGCGGGTCAGCTGGAGCACGTTGACCGAGAGGGTCATGACCCCGCCGATGGTCTGGGGCGCCAGGCGGCTCGACAGCACCGTTGGAAGGTTGGCGGTGAAGCGGACCTCGACGTTCTCCATCCGCCTGGCCTTCATGATCTGGACGACGTCCTCGGGGGTGACGGCGCTGGAGGCGACGAACAGGCAGTCGGCCTTGGTCTCGCGGATCAGCTCGCGGATGCGGCCCACCGGCCCGACCACCCGCTGGTCGTCGAGGAGCAGGTCGTCCATGCCCCCGGACACGAACCCGACCGGCAGGAACCCGAGCTCCTTGGTGGTCATGGTGGCGGCCAGCCGCTCGGCCTCAAGGTTGGCCCCGACGATCAGGGTCCGGAAGGTGAGCCTGCCCTCGAGGCGGATGCGCCGGACCCGCCAGTGCCACAGCCGCCGCACCGACAGGGCCAGGACCAGCCCGAGGCCCCAGGACAGCAGCATCCACAGCCGGGAGAACGAGGCCTTGGACCAGAACGAGAGCATGACCGTGGCCGAGATGATCAGGCTGATGGCCACGATGATGCGGCGGAACTCCTCGGCGGTGGAGAACTGGTGGACCCGGTACAGCCGCATGGTCAGGTAGACGACCGGGGTGATCAGCGGCACGGTCAGCAGCAGCAGCCAGAAGTCCAGCGGGGGCAGCAGCTCGTCGAAGCGGAGCTGGTAGGCCAGCAGCAGGGCGAAGAACACGGCAAGGGTGTCGGTCAGCCCCATGAGGACGTAGTGGCTGCGGTACTGGCGGCTGATGTCGGAGCGGACGCCGGCCATCCGCGGGGAGATCAGCAGGCTGCTGTGGAAGGGTGGTTCAAGCCCTACCGTCTCGGTCAAGGCCCGCCGCACGTCGCCCGTCCTTTCCGGTCCGCCATAGTCCGGTTCGATGGCAGGGCGGATCGGAAGGCCTATCCGGAGGTGTTGCTCTGGCGGCGGCGGCACCGGTCACGACTCCCGAGTCCAGCTCTGCTGGTGCAGTAGCACCGGGCTGAGCATCTCGTGGCTGGGAGCCAGACACATGCGGTGGTTGAAGTAATCTCCTCACGCATCTGAAGTAGCCATGACGGGGGCCCAAACGGGTAGTGCGCCCCAGGTGGGGGCGCACTAGACAGCATGGCTCGCCGGGGTGGCCCTAGTCGTCCTGGGTCTCGTAGTAGTAGGTGCTCTTGCCGGCCTGCTTGGAGCGGTTGAGCACCGAGCCGACGATCTTCCCGCCGACCTGCTCGAGCTCCTCCTTGAGGCGGGAGATCAGGTTGCGGTCGCTCTCCTTGGCGTCGGCGACCACCAGGACGGCGTCGGCCAGCGGAGCAAGGGCCATGGAGTCGGCCACCACAAGGGCTGGCGGGCAGTCCAGCACGATGAAGTCGAACAGGTCGCGCTGCTCCTTCAGGAACTGGCGCATCGAGTCCGAGTCCATCAGCGCCGACGGGTGCGGTGGCAGCGGCCCCGACAGGACCACCCACAGGTTGGGGGCGACCGACCACAGCTCGGAGGCCATCTGCTTGCCGTCGGCCACCGGGCCCTTGCGCTTGTCGGGCGGGGTGCCGTCGGTGAGCAGGTTGGACAGGCCCGACTTGTTCTGCAGGCTGAAGAACTGGTGGACCCGGGGCCGGCGCAGGTCGGCGGAGACCAGCAGCACGTCCTTGCCGGTCTCGGCCAGGACCACGGCCAGGTTGGCCGCGGTGGTGCTCTTGCCCTCCCCCACCCCGGCCGAGACGACCATCACCGAGTTGATGTCGAGCTGGCTGGCCAGGCGGGCCATGCGGGTCCGCAAGGTCCGGTAGGACTCGGCGGCCGGGCTGTTGGGCTGCTCGAGGGTGACAAGGCTGTTCCTGCTCCGCCGCTTCCAGCGCAGCTTGCCGTCCTGGCGGACCCGCTTGGACAGGGGCGGGATGGTGGCAAGGACCGGCCGGTCGAGGCGCTCGGCCAGGTCCTCGCGACCCCGCAGCCGGTCGTCGGTGCGGTCGCGGACAAAGGCGAGCACGATCCCGAGGAACAGCCCGACGAGCAGGCCGATGCCGACGTCGAGGCGGTTGTTGGGGCTGGCCGGGGTGGCCGGCAGGCCGGCGGCGGCGATCACCGTGCCCGGGGTGAAGTCGAGCGACTGGAACCCGCTGAGCTGGCTGAGCAGCTGGTCGAGGCGGTTGTTGGCCGCGGCCAGCTTGGCCTGGGCGGCCTGACGGGTGGCGGAGTCGGCGTCGGGGTCGGCGATCTGCTTCTCGGCCGCCGAGGCCTGCTTCTGGAACCGGGCGATGTCCTTCTGGAGGCTCTTCTGGCTGGTCGTGGCCTGCGCGCGGGCGTCGGCCTCACGGGAGACCAGGTACGCCTTGGCGAAGGCGTCGGCGCCCCGCTGGGCGGTCAGCGGCACCGTGTCCTCGTACCTGACCCGCAGGATCTGGGAGTTGGCGGGCACGTCGACCTTGACGTGCTCCAGCAGCTGGGCCGGGGTGGCGGTGGTCTTGAGCGTCTTGGCCGCGAGCGCGGCCACCGGCTCCGACTGGGCCAGCTGGCGCTGGTTGAACATGTTGAGCTGCTGGTCGACCCGCGAACCGGGGTCGAAGGCGTTGGTGGTGATCGCCCTGACCAGCACCGAGGCGCTGGATTCGTAGACCGGGGTACGGCGGAAGGTGTAGGCGGCCGCGGCCGCCGCTCCCAGCAGGGTGATGGCCACAATCAGCGCGAGCTGGCGCCTGAACACCCTCAGGTAATCGCGTAGCTCCACCGATCCGCTCGGCGCCGGCTCTGCACTCACCGCATCGACCGCCTTTGTCCTGGTACGTTCGGGCCCCCCGGAGGCGCCGTCCCCCGCTCACGGCGGACGCTCGTCTCCCGCGTCCCACGCTAACCGGTCGCTGTCCAGCTTTCCTCCGTCGGATTGATCATCGTCACTCATCGCCAAGAACTAGATACGAGTACGTAAGAGTTACCGCTCCGCGAAATGACGACGTAGCCGCCGGTCGGTCTCGGCCAGCAGCTCGGGCAGGACCTTGGTCTGGCCGACCACCGGCATGAAGTTGGTGTCGCCGCCCCAGCGCGGCACCAGGTGCAGGTGCAGGTGGTCGGCGATGCCGGCCCCGGCGACCTGGCCGAGGTTCATGCCCAGGTTGAACCCGTGCGGCCCCGACTCCTCCCGCAGGGCCCGGATGGCCCGGCCGGCGAAGGCCATCAGCTCGGCCAGCTCGTCGGCGGTCAGCTCCTCGAAGTCGCCGACGTGGCGGTAGGGGGCCGCCATCAGGTGCCCGGGGTTGTAGGGGAAGGCGTTGAGGAGCACGAAGCTGAGCTGGCCGCGGGCCAGGAGGTGGTTGGCCTCGTCCTGGTCCCGGCCGGCGGCCGCGAGGTCGCAGAACAGGCAGCCGCCGCCGTCCTCGTCCTCCCCGCGGAGGATGTACTCCATCCGCCAGGGCGACCACAGGCGCTCAGGGTCGGGCACGGCGGTGCCTCCTCGGGGGGTGGGGGATGCGGCGGACCGCCGAATGATAGAGCAGGCGGCGTGGCCCCCGAGGCGTCAGGTGGTGGTCGGCGGGGCCGTGGTG
>DATENJ010000590.1:0-7504 GCA_035275125.1 Actinomycetes bacterium
CCTCGGGGTCGTCGGAGTTGACCACGATCCCACCGCCGGTGGCCGTGATCGCCCCCGAGCCCAGGGCGGCCAGGCGGCTCGCCCCGCCCGTGTCGAGCAGGCAGAGCACGCAGTTGTTGGGGGCCGCCGGCCCGACCCCGGCCGCGGCCAGCGCCTTGATGCTGTTCGAGGCCTTCCCCAGCACTGGCGCGAACGCGTACTGCACCTGGATCGGTGGCGTGATCACCTGGAGCGCGTTCGACCCGTCAGGGCAGCCCGCCCCAGGCCCCGGCGGGCTGTCGGGAAGGGTCCAGCAGACGATCTCGCCGTTCGCCTCCACGCCGTCGTCGGGCCAGCCCGTGACCCCGGTCAGCCCGTCGACGTTGTCGGCGAGCAGCGCCTGGACCTCGAGGACGGCTGCCGCGGGCCCGTCCACCAGCAGCCGCGACGCCCCGCCGAGGGCCGCGGCGTCGGCGGCCGTCTGCGCCGAGGTCCGCGTCGCCCAGTTCAGCCCGACGTCCACCACCAGCGCGGCAAACCCGAGCAGCACGGTCATGCAAAGCGCCACCGTGATGGCGACGCTCCCCCGCTCTGCACCCCCCCGATCCCGCAACATAGTGGGTCATCGTCCACGATCGGCCATCCCTCAGCCAGTTCGCGACGAAGTTCCCAGACCTCTCGACCCTACCGAGACCCTCGAAGGCCTACGGGACTCACGGCTCGGTGGGAACGATGATCCACATCGCCAGGTAGATCAGGAGCCCGGAGCCTCCGAGCACCGCGAGGATGACGAAGAGCACCCGGATCACGGTCGCGTCGGTGTTGAAGTACTGGGCCAGGCCGCCACACACCCCGGCCACCTTGCGATTGGTCCGGCTGCGGTACAGCTTGCGGGTTGCGTCCATGCTGCCGCCTTTCGATGCGTGGGGGTCCGCTCAGCCTATCGTCCCAGAGGCAGTCGGATGGCCGAAGTCGGGGTCGAAGGGGAGGCGGTCGGAGGGGCAGACAGTCCCAGGCGGAGGGGTTGTGAGGTCGACCAGGTAGCGGCCGGTCGCCTGCACGACGCAGCCGCTAGGGTCGGCCTTGCTGAGGTGGCCGTAGCCGTCGTGGGTCACCAGCACGGCGTTGCCCAGCCGCCGCTCGGCCAGTCGGGCGTTGACCAGCGGCGTGTTGGGGTCGAACCGGGTCCCGACGAGCAGGATCGGGCTGGGGGTGGTGGCGTTCCACGGTCCGGTGTAGCGGCTGGTGGCGCGGGCCGGCCAGGACGCGCAGGGGGCGCCGACCGCCCAGCCCTGCGGCGCGGCGCCGACGCGGCTGACGGCCTCGAGCCGGTGCACGACCCGTGGCCAGGCGCTGGCGTCCTGCCGGGCGGGGCTGTCGGCGCACAGGATCGCGATCCCCGGCTCGAGCTCCCGGTGGAACTCCGCTGAGGCGTAGCCCCTGGCGATGGTCTCCATCTCGGAGGCGTCGCCCTGGGCGGCCGCCTCCAGCAGGGCGGCGGCCCCCGGCCAGATCGCCGGGTCGGGCAGCATGGCGAACTTCAGCAGGGTCAGGGCCCCGCCGTAGGTCAGCTCGCCCGGCGGCGTGGCCGACGGGGCCGGGATCGGGTGGTGGCGCAGCCGCCTCAGCACCCGCTCGACATAGGGTGCGACCGGGCCGTGCCCGGCGAGCGCGCACCGGTCCGGTCCGGCCGCCTCACACAGCCGCAGGAACTGCCGGAAGGTCGGGTCGGTGTCGGTGAAGCTCTGAGCCAGCGCCGATGCGGTCCCGGCCAGGAAGCGGACCGGGTCCTCCACGCCGTCGAGGACCATGGCCCGCACCCGGCGTGGGAACAGGTTGGCGTAGGTCAGGCCGATGAGCGTCCCGGTCGACTCGCCGAGGAATGTGAGCCGGCGGTCGCCCACCAGCCGCCGCAGATGGTCCAGGTCCCGGACCGTGTCGGTGGTGGAGATGTGGGCCAGCAGGTCGCCGTTGCGGGCACCGCACCGCTGCGCCAGCTCGACGGTCTTGGCCAGGTAGCGCCGCTCGTCCTGGCGGGTGGTGGGCACGGGCTCGTCCTGCCAGAAGCTGGCCCGCTCGGCCGGGTCGGCAAAGCAGCTGACCGGGGCGCTGGCCCCGGCGCCCCGGGGGTCCCAGCCGACGATGTCGAAGCGGCCGCCGGTCTGGGTGTCCAGGGCGTCGCCGCGGCCGGTGACCATCGCCACCCCGGAGTCGCCGGGCCCGCCCGGGTTGACGAACAGCGACCCGATCCGCCGGCCGGGTTGGCTGGCCAGATGCCGGACCACCGCGAGCGTGATCGTCGGCCCGCCCGGGTGGCGCCAGTCCAGCGGCACCGCCACGCTGGCACACTCCAGCCGTGGGCCACACGCCGTCCAGTTGATCGCCGGCGCTCCCCGAGTGCTCGCGTCGGCGCCGGCCGGCGCCAGAACCGCCATGCCCACCAAGGCAATCAGGACCACGACAAGGCTTCGGTGCGAACGCCCGGGAGACACTCCACCGACCGGCGCCTTTGAGGACATACGGGCCTCCAGTCCGCTCGATCCTGAACGACCCACGACCGCGGCCCCGGAGGGAGCGCCCCGCGACACTACGGCCCCTCCCCTACCGTGGCAATAGAGCGGAACGTCCCATACCGCGACCTGGGTACCCGTATCTGAGGTGAAGGAAGGCGGGAGCATGCGCGCCAGGGGGATCAGCTACGACACCGGCTTCGTCGTCAAGGGAAGGACCAGCCGCGAGCCCTTCGATCCGGAGGTGGTGAGGCGCGAGCTGCGCATCATCCGCGACGACCTGCACTGCAACGCCGTCCGCGTCATGGGCGGCGACCCGGAGCGGCTGGAGCTCGCCGCGACCTACGCCGCCGACCTCGGCCAGGAGGTCTGGTTCTCGCCCTACCCTCTGGACCTGACCACCGACGAGCTGCTGACGCTGTTCGCGGACTGCGCCGAGCGCGCCGAGCGGCTCCGGCGGCGAGGGGCCGAGGTCGTGTTCGTCACCGGCGCCGAGCTGAGCCTGATGAACAAAGGGTTCCTGCCCGGCGACACCCTCGACGAACGGCTCGAGCTCCTCAACGAACCGCGTCGCGTGCGCGAGCTGGTTCCCGAGGTCGCCGCGCGCGTCGACGAGTTCCTGGCCCAGGCCGTGGCGGTCGTCCGCGAGCGGTTCGGCGGCAGGGTCACCTACGCGGCTATCCAGCTTGAGCGCGTCGACTGGACACGCTTCGACATCGTGTCGGTGGACCTCTACCGGCCGATCGAGGTCGCCGACCGGTTCGCCGAAGGCGTGCGGGCGCTCGTCGCGCAGGGCAGGCCGGTGGCGATCACCGAGTTCGGCGCCGCAACCTACCGCGGCGCGGGCGACAGGGGCGCTCGCGGCCTTGAGGTCGTCGAGTACGACAAGGACACGGGCGCGCCGGTTCGGTTGAATGGCGAGCTCGTCCGTGACGAGGAGGGCCAGGCCGCCCACCTGCGCGAGCTGCTGGAGGTCTTCGAGGCCGAAGGCGTCGACAGCACCTTCGTGTTCACCTTCGCGCTCCACCAGTACCTGCACCGCCCCGACGGCGACCCCCGCGACGACCTGGACCTGGCCAGCTACGGCATCGTCAAGGTCCTCGAAGACCGCCACGGCGAGACCTACCCCGACCTGACCTGGGAGCCCAAGGCCGCGTTCAGGATGCTGGCCGAGTACCACCGAGACCTGGCCCCATCCTTCCCGTGACGGGCTCGGTTCCATAGGGTGCCGGCCGCGGTCAGGCGGCCGCATCGCTGGTCGGCTCGACGGGATACTGGGTCCGCCAGGCGTTCATGCCGCCCTGGAGCGCCTCTGCGCGCTGGAAGCCGAGCTTGCGGAGCTGCAGCGCCGCCCGGGCGCTGGTCTGTTCCCGCGGTCAGGTGCAGTACAGCACATAGGGCTGGTCGCGGAGGCGGTCGGCCGCCCACTCGGTGATCTGGTCGGGCAGGACCCGGACGCTGCCGGGGATGCGGACGCCGTCGCGCTGGTACTCCGAGCGGCTGCGCACGTCCAGTACGACCGGTGGGTTCGGCCCGGCCAGGCGTTCGACGAGCTCGGCCGGGGTGACCCGGCGGATGTCGTCCGGGCTCTGGGCGAACAGCTCGGCGGCCGTTCCGGCGCGTTCCTCGGCCAGGGTTTCCTGGCTCGCCTTGCGGGCGTACCAGCGGGAGAACGGGGTGGCGGTGACCCCGTGGGCGACCACCGAAACCAGCACCACCACCCCGATCACGGCGAACAGCTGCTCGCCGCCGGGTACGGCCTGTTCGACCACCAGCAGGGCGAACAGCAGGCTGTTGAGGCCGCGGGGCCCGAACCAGCCGATGAACTGGCGGGCATAGCGGCTCAGACTGGCCCGACCCAGCCACAGCACCGACCAGACGACCAGCGGCCGGATGACGAAGATGGCGAGGGCGGCCAGGGCCAGGGTCGCCGGCAGCGGCACCTCCCCCACCAGGGTGGACAACAGCGCGCCGAACAGGACGAAGGCCAGCAGCATGGTCATCTCGGCGATGACCTCGCCGAACTCCAGGAAGCAGTCGCACAGGGTCTGGTTGAACGCGGTGACCGCCAGCCCGGCGGCGAAGGCGGCCAGGAACCCGTCCCCGCCGACCGCTTCGCCGGCGACGAAGGAGCCAAGGACCAGGCCGATGCCGTACAGCGACTGGTATTCCCGTCGGATGTGGAACCGCTCGTCGACCCAGCCCATGACAAAGGACCCGGCCGCGCCCACGGCGAAACCCGCCGCCAGGCCGAGCACCAGCAGCCGGCCGAGGAAGTCCAGCCAGTCGGCCACACCGCCGAGGTCGGCGTGGGCGATGGCGATCAGGACGAGCAGGAGCGGCAGGACCACGATGTCGTTGGTGCCGGCCTCCACGCTCAAGGTTCGCCGCACCGAGCGGGGGATGCGCGGGTCGCGGAGCACGTCGCGCAGCACCACCGGGTCGGTGGAGGCCAGAATCGTCCCCAGCAGCAACGCCAGGACTACCGGGAGGTCGAGCAGCAGCATCCCGAGCCCGGCGAGCAGCCCGATGACCAGCAGCGTGCCCGGTCCCAGCACCAGGACGGGCGCCAACCAGTCACCCCGCAGCTCGGTGAGCTCCAGGTTGACCGCGTCCAGGAACAGCACAAGGGCCAGGGCCACGATGGCCACGACCTCCAGCACGGGGCTGTCGAGACCGATCGAGACGACCTGGAGGCCGCGGTCCCCGAGAACGAATCCCAGACCCAGGAACAGCATCGGGAACGACACCGGGGCGCGCTCAACCAGGCCGGCGGCCAGGGCGGACACGATCAGGACCCCGGCGATCAGACCGAACGCGGTCTCCAGCTCCAACAACGTCTCCGATGCCCCAGCAGCACTCAGTCGTCTCGGCCAGCATGGGGTGTAACCAGGCAATCAGCCAAGCTGACGACGATCAAGCCGGCTGGGCCCCAGCGAGTATCACGGCGTCTCGAAGTCGTGGGTGCGGCGGCTGGGAGGTCGCAGTGCCCAGGAAACGACGGTCAGTGCGGTCAGGATGGCCAGCAGCCACAGCTCGCCGAGGTCGTAGCCGGTGGTCAGGTGGGAGACGATCGCTCCGGTGTAGGTGAAGAAGGCGCCCGCATAAGCCCATTCCTTGAGCAACCCGCGGCGCGGAACGAGCAGGGCGACCGCACCCAGGACCTTCCAGCTTCCCAGCAGCACCAGGAAGTAGGAGGGATAGCCCAGGCGCGTCACCAGGTCGCGGACCATGGGAAGGCGTTGGATGTCCCAGATGCCGCCGAGTCCCAGTTCGGCCGCCACCAGGAGGGTGGCCAGCCAGTAGCCGACCGGTCGCCAGCGGACGGATCTGTCGCCGCCGGCCGCCAGGAGCGCGATCGCGCTGGGGTGCTTGCTGGTCCCGGACACCAGATTCCTCCTGCGGACGCTCGTCCAAGCGAGCATTCGCCGGGTGGCCGCGCCGTGGCATCGCGGCCAGCCGCCATCTCAGCTTCCGGTTAGCCAGAATCCTCAACGCCGATACTGCGGGCTCCCTCCTTAGCGGCCGCCCTTGTCAGGTGGTGTTGAAGCGCTATGCTGGCGCCTCAACACCACGCAGCAACAGGAACCGCAGGTCAGCTGCGGTTTTCACGGGACGTGGCGCAGCTTGGTCAGCGCACCTGCTTTGGGAGCAGGGGGTCGCCGGTTCAAATCCGGCCGTCCCGACCAGTACAGGTTGCCCGTGGGGGCTGGGATGATCGAACTGACCGAGGTGATCGGCGAGCTGCGTCGCGAGCTTCAGGAGGCGATCAACGCCGGGGAGGGCGAGCAGCTGCGGTTCGAGCTGGGACCGGTGGAGCTGGAGGCCACCGTCGCGGTCGAGAAGGGCGGCGGCGGCGGGGTCAAGGTCCGGTTCTGGGTCCTCGAGCTCGGCGGGGACGCCAAGGTCGGGCAGGTCTCGACCCATCGCGTCAAGCTCTCCCTCCAGCCGCGCCTGGCCGGCGGCGGGAGGGTGTGGGTCGCCAGCGATGAGGCGCCCGGCGAGCGGTAGTGCCGATGACGGGCTCGGGCGGCGGGGCCGGGATCGACCCTGAGCGGGTCGCCGAGCTGATCGTCACGACCAGGGGACCGGGACCGGGCCGCCGAGGGTCGGGGTACCGCGTCACGGCGCAGGCGGTGCTGACGGCGGCCCATGTGGTCCGGGACGAGGCCGGGGTGCGGGTCCGGTTCGACGCCGACCGGTCGGGCGAGTGGGTCGCCGAGGGTCAGGTGGCATGGTCGGACCCGGAGATCGACGTCGCCGTGGTCGCCATCTCGCCCCGGCCGACGGACGAGGGGCGGGTGCAGTCGGTCGGGTTCGGCCGGGTGGCCGAGCGGGACGCGGTCCTTGAGTGCAGCGCCATGGGCTTCCCACTGTTCAAGCTGCGCGAGGACCCGGCACCGGCCGACGGCGGCGCACCGCCGAGGTACCGGGACTCGGTCCATGCGGTCGGGACGATCGCGGTCCTGTCCAACCGGCGCGAGGGCACCCTCGAGGTCTCGGTGCCGGCGCCCGAGCACGACCCGGACCCGCGGCGGTCGCCGTGGGGTGGCATGTCGGGCGCGGCGGTGTGGAGCGCGGGCAGGGTCATTGGCCTGGTCGCCGAGCACCACCGCTCCGACGGGCTCGGGAGGCTGGCCGCGACCCGGGTCGACCGCTGGTACGAGCGCCTCTCCCCCGCCCGGCTGGGCGAGCTCCGCGACCTCACCGGCCTCCCGGCGACGGCGGACGGCCTGCGCGAGGTGGTCCGGCCGACCGGCTCGGAGCTGGTGGAGGCCGGCTACCTGGCCCAGGCCCGCGACCGCGCCCCCGAGGAGCTGCTTGGCCGCGAGCAGGAACTGGCCGAGCTGGTCCGGTTCTGTGCCGGCGACGAGCCCTATCTGTGGTGGCGGGCGGAGGCCTGGGCCGGGAAGTCGGCCCTGGCGGCCTGGTTCGTCGCCCACCCGCCGGCGGGGGTCCGGGTGGTGTCGTTCTTCGTGACCCGCCGCCTCGCCGGCCAGGCCGACAGCATCGCC
>DATENJ010000591.1:0-6144 GCA_035275125.1 Actinomycetes bacterium
TACTCCGGCAGGACCGCCGGGAGGACGTCGCGGACGCTCAGCACCCCGAGGAGCTGGCCGCCCTCGTAGACCACCAGGTGCCGGATGCGCCGGCGGGCCATCACCTTGGCCGCCTCGATCAGGTCCCAGTCGGGCCCGACGGTGACCACGTCGGCGGTCATGATCTGCTCGACGCTGACCACCTCAGGGTCGTCGGCGGCGGCGACGGCCATGAGCACGTCCCGCTCGGTGAGGATGCCGATCAGCATCTCGGCGTCCTGGACCACGGCCGAGCCCACCCGGTGCTTAGCCATCAGCTGGGTCGCCTCGCGCAGCGAGGAGGCCGGGCCGACCGCCACCACGGCGCTGCTCGCCACGTCCCGCACCTTCATGGCGGCACCTCCTTGGTAGCGGATCAGGCAGCGCTACCTTAACCCGGCGAACGCGCGGTCGAGTAGCTCCTGCTGCTCCTGCTGATGGAGGGTCGAGCTGCCGGCGGCCGGGGCCGCGCCCTCGGCCCGGGAGGCCGCCTCCAGCCGCACTCCGAGCGTCTCTTCGGCCTTGAGCCGCGCGTACCGCCAGGCGCCCATGTTCTCCGGCTCCTCCTGGACCCAGATGGTGCGCTCGGCGTTGGGGTAGGCGTCGAGCTGGGCCCGCAGCGCCCCGGCCGGGAACGGGTACAACTGCTCGACCCGGAGGATGGCCACGTCGTCCAGCCCCTCGTCGCGGCGGCGCTTGGCCAGCTCGTAGTACACCTTGCCGGTGCAGAGCAGGACCCGCCTGATCCCGTCGGGCGACGACGGCTCGGGGTCAGGGAGGACCTCCATGAACTGGCCGATGGTCAGCTGCTCAGCCGTGGAGCGGGCCGCCGCCAGCCGCAGCAGCGACTTGGGCGTCATCACAATCAGCGGCTTGCGGTTGGCCCGCAGGGCCTGGCGGCGCAGCAGGTGGAAGTACTGGGCCGGGGTCGAGGGGTAGGCGACCTGCATGTTGTCCTCGGCGGCCAGGTCGAGGAACCGCTCGAGGCGGGCGCTTGAGTGCTCCGGGCCCTGGCCCTCGAACCCGTGGGGGAGCAGCAGGACCAGGCTGGACCGCTGGCCCCACTTGTCCTCGGCGGCCGAGATGAACTGGTCGACGATGATCTGGGCGCCGTTGACGAAGTCGCCGAACTGGGCCTCCCACAGCACCAGGGCCTCGGGGTTGGCCACCGAGTAGCCGTACTCGAAGCCCATCGCCGCAAACTCGCTCAGCAGGCTGTCGTACACGAAGAACTTGCCCTGGCCCTCGCCCAGGTTGGCCAGCGGGGTGTACTGCTCGCCGGTGTGCTGGTCGACCAGGACCGAGTGGCGCTGGCTGAAGGTGCCCCGCCGGGTGTCCTGCCCGGACAGCCGGATGGTGCGGCCCTCGGTGAGCAGCGACCCCAGGGCCAGGGCCTCGCCCAGCGCCCAGTCGACGGCGTTGCGCTCCAGCGCCCCGGCCCGCTGCTCCAGCCACTTGACCAGCTTGGGGTGGACGTTGAAGCCGTCGGGAACGGTCGTGAGCCTGACCAGCAGCTGGTCAAGGGTGGCCCGGTCGACGGTCGTGTCGACGGCCGGGTCGGTGGCCATCGGGGCCGGCCGCTCCAGCTCGACCTTGGCGACCTTGCCGTCCTCATCGTCGTGGGTGTCGTCGAAGGCCTGCTGGAGGCGCTGGCGGAACTGCTCCAGCGACCGTTCGGCGTCCTCGAGCGACAGGTCGCCCCGGTTGACCAGGGCCTCGGTGTAGAGCTTGCGGACCGGCCGGCGGTTCTTGATCCGCTCGTACATCAGCGGCTGGGTGAACGACGGCTCGTCGGCCTCGTTGTGGCCGTAGCGCCGGTAGCACCACATGTCGATGACGACGTCCTTCTTGAACGCCTGGCGGAACTCGAAGGCCAGCCGGGCCACGCGGACACAGGCCTCGGGGTCGTCGCCGTTCACGTGGAAGATGGGTGCCTGGATCATCTTGGCCACGTCGGTGGCGTAGGTGGAGGAGCGGCCGTAGTCGGGGCTGGTGGTGAACCCGACCTGGTTGTTGACCACGATGTGGACGGTGCCGCCGGTGCGGTAGCCGCGCAGCTGGGACAGGTTGAGGGTCTCGGCAACCACGCCCTGGCCGGCGAAGGCGGCGTCGCCGTGGATCAGGATGGGCAGGACCGGCGCCTCCTCGCCCCGGTCGAGCTGGTCCTGGCGAGCCCGGGCGATGCCCTCGACCACCGGGTTGACCGCCTCCAGGTGGCTGGGGTTGGAGGCGACCTCGACCCGCACCTCCTTGCCCGAGCGGGCCACGTGCTTGCCGACGGCGCCCAGGTGGTACTTCACGTCGCCCGAGCCCTGGGTGAGGGTCGGGTCGAGGTTGCCCTCGAACTCGCCGAAGATCTCCCCGTAGCTCTTGCCGACGGTGTTGGCCAGCACGTTGAGGCGGCCGCGGTGGCTCATGCCGATGACCGTGCCCTCCATGTCGGCGTCGGCGGCCTGGTCGAGGATCGCGTCCAGCATGGGGATCAGGCTCTCGCCGCCCTCGAGGCTGAAGCGCTTGTGGCCGGTGTACTTGTTGTGCAGGAAGCGCTCGAAGGCCTCGGTCTCGTTGAGCTTGTGCAGGATCTGGAGCTGGTCGTCCTTGGGCAGCTCCTGGGGGACGCCCTCGACGTGCTCCTGGATCCACTGCTTCTCGTCGGTCTGGGCGCTGTGCATGTACTCGACGGTGCCGGTGCGGCAGTAGGCGTCGCGCAGGATGTGCAGGATCTCGCCGAGGGGCAGCTCGCGCTCCCCGGCCAGCCCGCCGGTGACAAAGCGCCGCTCCAGGTCCCAGATGGTGAAGCCGTAGCTGGCCGGGTCGAGCTCGGTGTGCATCTGGGGCTGCTTGGCCTTGAGCGGGTCCAGGTTGGCGATCAGGTGACCCCGGACCCGGTACAGGTTGATCAGCTGGAGCACGCTGGCCTGCTTCTCGATGCTCTCCAGCGAGTCCGGGCTGGGCTTCTCGTCCTTGTGCCACTGGACGGGCACGTACGGGACGGTCATGGCCCGGAACAGCTCGGCGTAGAAGTCGTCGGAGCCCAGCAGGAGCCGGTGCATGGCGGCCAGGAACTCGCCGCTCTCGGCCCCCTGGATGACCCGGTGGTCATAGGTCGAGGTGAGGGTGATGACCTTGCCGATGCCCATCTCGGCCAGGGTGTCGGGGTCGGCGCCCTGGTACTCGGCCGGGAAGTCGATGGCGCCGACGCCGATGATGGCCGACTGGCCGGCCAGCAGGCGGGGGACCGACAGCACGGTCCCGATGGTGCCCGGGTTGGTGATGGTCAGGGTGGTGTCGGCGAAGTCCTGCACGGTCAGCTTGTTCGCCTTGACCTTGCCGATCAGCTCCTCGTAGGCGCGGACGAAGCCGGCGAAGTCGAGGGTGTCGGCCCGCTTGATGTTGGGCACCAGCAGGGTCCGCGAGCCGTCGGGCCGGCGGGTGTCGACGGCCAGGCCGAGGTTGACGTGGGCGGGCCGGACGGCGTTGGGCTTGCCGTCCACCTCTCGGTAGATGGTGGTCATCACCGGGACGGCCTCGAGGGCCTTGACGACCGCGTAGGCGATCATGTGGGTGAAGCTGACCTTGCCGCCCTGGCGCCGGCGCAGGTGCCCGTTGAGCACGCTGCGGTTGACCTCGAGCAGCCGCGCCGGCACCGTCCGGACCGAGGTCGCGGTCGGCACCTGCCGGCTGGCCTCCATCGCCTCGACAATCCGGGCCGCGGCTCCCCGCAGCGGCACGAGCTGGGGCTCGGCCTTGTCGTCGCCTTCGCCGTCGCCCTCGGACGTGGCCGCGGCCTTCGGCTGTGGCTTGGCCGGGGCCTTGTCGGTGGCCGGGGCCTTGGCCTCCGGCTCCTTCGCCTCGGCCGGGGCCTCCTGGGGGGCCGGCGGGGCGGCCGCGTCGATCCCTGGCTCGTTCTCGGTGAAGAAGTCCCGCCAGGCGGGGCTCACCGACTCCGGGTTGTCGAGGTACTGCCGGTAGATCTCGTCGATCAGCCCGACGTTGGCGCCGAACTCCGGTCGTTCGATCCACCCCATCTGCGCACCATCCTCGGCCCCGAGAATCCTGGTCAGCTTCAGTTTGCCACCGATGCCGGCCGGCTCAGGCGGCCAGCCGGGCCGTGACCGCGCGGTGGGCGCGCTCGATCACGGTGTCGTCGTCATGGAGGACGGCGACGATGTCCGTGCCGGCCAGGATGGCCGACAGCTCAAAGGCGAGCTGGCCCGGGTCGGCGCCGGCGGGCAGCTCCCCGGCCTCCGCGGCCTCGCGAGCCGCCCGCTCCAGCAGGTCGCGCCATTCCCGCTGGTAGGCGGCGACCCGGTCGTGGACCCGGCCGGGCCGGGCGCCGAGCTCGGCGGCGGTGGCCACGAAGAAGCAGCCGCCCGGGAACACCCGTCGCCGCACGTAGTCCAGGAACCCCTCGCACAGGGCGGCCAGCCGGTCCCGTCCGGGCCGCCCGCTCGCCAGGGCGGGGGTCACGACCTCCTCGACGAAGCTGGCCCGGGCCGCCTCGATGGTCGCCAGCTGGAGCTCCTCCTTGGACCCGAACAGCACGTAGACGCTGCTCTTGGGCATCCCGGTGGCCTCGGCCAGCCGGCCGATCGACAGCCCGTCCAGACCCTCGACGGTGGCCAGCCGGGCCGCCTGCTCCAGGATCCGCCCCCGCGACCGCTCACCCGGGGCCCGGCGCCGCCGCGCCATGGTCGGCGCGCGCTCCTCTGTCCTCGCCCTGGTCGCTGCGTGCTCCTCGCTCCGCGCCATCTGCACTGCTCCGTCGCCGCGCTTCGTGGTCAGGGTGCCACCTCGTGTCCGAGCCCTTGACAGCTTAGACGAACGATCGTATAAAGCCAACTAGTCTGCACGATCGTTCGTACAAGAAGGGGATGGGAGGCGCCATGCCGACCACCGCCGGTTCGCTGGTCCGCCAGCGGCAGGCCCCGCTGCGGGCGCGCTACGCCCGTGACCCGCGGGACGCCGTGATCCGCAAGGGTGCGGGCCCGCTTGCGGATCACGGCACCGACGCGCTGCACGGCCTGGTCGCGCCCGACCCTCGCTACGGCGTCACCTGGCCCTACGGCGTCGACCGGGCCGTCGGCGGCCTCCACGACGCCCCCAACCCCGGCGAGCTGCTCTGCGTGGCCCTGGCCGCCTGCCACGACGCCAGCATGCGCATGGTCGCCGACCTGCTCGGCATCCCCCTGCTCGACCTCGGCGTCGAGGTGACCGGGACCCTGGACGTGCGCGGCACCCTCGCCCTGGACCGCGGCGTCCCGGTCGGCTTCCAGCAGATGACCTGCACGACCAGGGCCACGGTTGCCGCCGGCACCGACCCGCGCCTGCTCGACCAGCTGCGGGCCCACGCCGAACGGGCCTGCGTGAACCTCGACACCCTCCGCCGCGGTGTCCCGGTCACCAACCGGACCCGGTTCGACGCCGCCGGATGACTCCACCGATCAGGAAGGAGGCCGACATGCGCCCACCGACGTGAGGACGACCACCGCCGCAAGCACCGGTTCGCGAGAGGAGCGAAGTCATGCCGCTGGTCAACGTCAAGCTGGTCGAGGGCGTGTTCTCGGCCGAGCAGAAGCAGCAGATCGTCAGGGACCTGACCGAGACCATGGTCGCCATCGAGGGCGAGACCATGCGCCCCATCACCTGGGTCATCGTCGAGGAGGTCAAGAGCGGCGACTGGGGCATCGCCGGCGACCCCAAGACCACCGCCGACGTCAAGGCCCTTGCCGCCGGCGCCCCGGTCGCCTGAGACGAGCACGCCACCCAACCCGACAGCGCCGCCTGAGCCACCGGCTCGGTGACCGCTGTCGGGTCCGGGGCCTAGCATGGAGGGATGGCGACGGTAGCTCCGCCGCCCGACGGGCTCGGGCGGTTCTCACCCCTGACCCGAGGCTGGTTCGAGGGCGCCTTTGCCGCGCCCACCCAGGCCCAGGTCGGCGCCTGGGACGCCCTCGCCCAGGACCAGGACGTGCTGGTGGTCGCCCCCACCGGGTCGGGCAAGACCCTGGCCGCGTTCCTGTCGGCCATCGACCGCCTGGCCGGCGCTCCGGCGGTGCCCGAGCGTGAGCGCCTCCGGGTCCTGTACGTCTCGCCGCTCAAGGCCCTTGCCGCCGACATCGAGCG
>DATENJ010000592.1:0-2635 GCA_035275125.1 Actinomycetes bacterium
CCTCCGGCCAGACGGGCGCCGTCTGGCAGCGCCGGGCCCTGGCCGCGCTGGAGCACGGCGCCGATCGTGACCAGGCCCTGGAGCGGCTGCTGGAGCGCTACCTGGAGCTCCAGGGGACCGGCGACCCGGTCCACACCTGGCCGGTGCAAGGCTGAGGGGCCGGCCCCGCCGAGCCGGCCCCTCGCCTGTCGTCGGTCTGGGCTACGGGTGGGCCACGTTGACCAGCCCGGCCCCGTAGGCGTCGGAGTCGGAGATCCGCGGCCCGCTGAGGTGGCAGAAGCCGATGTCGCAGGGCAGCCCGCTCAGGTCACCCGGCGAGGTGTCGGTCCGCGAGATAGCCCGCGTGTTGTTGTGGACGTTGTCGTTGGCCAGACGCTTCATGCGGGCGATCAGCGCCCCCGGGTGCTTGCGCAGCGACGGGTGGGCGCTGGCGATCAGGGCCAGCGACCCGACCACCTGGGGCGCGGCCATCGAGGTGCCCTGGATGGTCGAGTAGCACTCGCCCTGGGGGAATCCCGAGCCGGTGGTGAAGGTGAAGCAGGGGATCTCCACCGCCCAGTTGGAGGTGGTGCTGAACACCTGCCAGGCGTTGGTCAGGTCCTCAATGGTGTAGGGGAACCCGGGGGTGCCGCCCCGGTCGTAGTTGGGCAGGTTGAACTTGCGCGCCCCACCGGGGGCGGCGACGTCGATCCGCGGGCCGTAGTTCGAGTAGTAGGTGAGCTGGTTGCGCGTGCCCGGCCCGGCCGCCTGGTGCGCGTCGCTGGCCGGCTTGCAGGTGGCGAAGAAGTCCGGCGGGACGGGCGGGTCGGCGTCGGGGTCGCCCGGGTCGCCGATGGTGCCCGGCGGGCAGCTGGCCGACGACGGGACGTTCACCCGGTTGGTCGCGGACACGTCGACCGCGCCGGGAGCCCCGGCGGGCAGCTCGACGGTGCCGAACGGGTCGGGCCAGTCCTCGGCCGTGTCGCCGGGGGTGGACAGCTGGCCGTGGCGGATGACCCGGCCACCGGCGCCGATCCGGGCGGACTCGTTGCCGGCCGAGCCGACGATGATCGTGCCCTTGCTGCGGGCATAGGCGATGACGTCGATGTAGGCCTGGTAGATGGCCTGGCCGTCGGGGGTGGAGATGTCCTGGAACCCGCCGAAGGAGATGTTGACGACGTCAAGCCCCATGTCGGCCGCGGTCACGAACGCGGACAGGAGCTCGTCGTCGTTGGCCGAGCCGCACCACTGGGAGATCTTCAGCGCGACCAGGTTGACCTTGGGGGCGATCCCGTTGATGCCGGTGCCGTTGAGGGCGGCGGCGATGCGGCCGCCGATCCAGGAGCCGTGGCCGTTCCAGTCGGTGGTCACCGGGCCGCCGAACTCGGCCGCCAGGTCCTCGTCGGAGACGCCGAAGGCCTCCTTGCAGATCCCCGGCGGGTCCTCGAGGCCGGTGAAGTCGACCACCGCCTTGACCTTGGAGGCCAGCTCCCTGTGGGTGAAGTCGATGCCGGTGTCGGCCACGCCGACGGTCACCGCGCTACTGCCGGCGCTGGTCTTCCAGCCCTGGGGCAGGCCGATGCGGCGGTAGTCCCAGAGCAGGCCCTTGTAGTCGAAGGCCGGGTCGGGGTTGATCCCGGCGGCGGTGGTGGCGGCCGGCGCCTTGGCCTTGAGCCGGGTGGCGCCGCGGAGGCCGGGGGCGTCCAGGTTGGGCGCGCCGACCTCGGCGTCAAGCTTGCGGATCCCGGACTTGGCGACGCTGAGGGTGCGGCGGTCGGCGGCCAGGCTGGTGCGCACCGAGGCTGGCGCGGTCACCACCATGGTGTTGACCTGCTTGAGGTCGCGCAGGACCCGGGCGCCCTCCTTGACGGCCTTGGCCCGCAGCGCGGTGTAGTCGGCCGACGACCTCGCCCTGACCAGGTACCTCCCGGACGCCTTCTCAGGAGCAGCCGAGGCCAGCTGGGGCAACAGCGCCCCCAGCATGGCCAGGATGGTCGCGACGACCAGCCCCCGGACCAGGCTCTGCACCTTCATTGGCACTCCTCCCGTCGACGCAATTCACCAATCTGCGGACAAGCATCTACGAGTTGGGTGATCGCGGCCAATCCGGAGGGTGACGTATCCGGAGGTACGGAGGGGCACTACGGGCGGCTGGTGCTCCGGCGGCGGATGAAGAAACCGACCACGAGCAGGACGATCACGGTGCCGATGATGGCCGAGATGATCCCGCCGAAGTCGAAGATGTCGGTGTCGCCGATGCCGAGGCCGACGGTGAAGATCAAGTAGCCGAGAATGGCCCCGGCCAGGCCGAGGGCGATCGACGCCAGCCACGACGACGGGCCGCTCATGTTCCGGAACACGTCGCCGGGCGTGAGCATCCTGGCGATCACGCCGGCCACGAGGCCGAGCAGCACTGCTCCGAGCATGTCCATGCTCCCTTCGGGTTGATGCCTGACCTGCCGGTATCGAACATCTAGGCGGGCAGCGGCGCAAGCCATGGCGCGTCGGCCAGGCCCTCGTCCATGGCACCGCCCTGGCGGCACTCGCCCGACCGGTAGCGGTCGGGCATCAGCGGGTAGATGTTCTCCCAGTAGGCGGCGGCCAGCGCGGCCGCGTCGGCCGGCCGGGCGCCGAGCAGGCGGGCGGTCTGGGCGTC
>DATENJ010000593.1:0-5675 GCA_035275125.1 Actinomycetes bacterium
CTAGAAGACGCCACAGCAGGGTCTCAGGTTCCATGCCGATCCACGCAGATGCTGTCATTTCGGTGACACCGGACCTGTCGCAAGGTTGTCGGCTGTCGTGGGCGGCTGCTGTAGTACCCCGATGCGGCGGATCGGGATCGAGGAGCGGCGGGCCCGGCTCGGCCTGCGCCACCATCTGGCCGGCACGGCCAGGGCCGGCGTGGTCGAGGTCGCCCGCGACCTGGTCGGCCTGCACGCGACCGACCCGGCGACCGTGTACCTGGCTGCGCGAGCCCGGGCGCTCGACCCCGGGGTCGCGGCCGTTGAGCAGGCCCTGTACGAGGACCGGGCGCTGGTCCGGATCCTCGGAATGCGCCGGACGATGTTCGTCGAGCCGGTCGAGCTCATGGGGGTGGTGCAGGCCGCCTGCACCGACGCCATCGCCGTCCAGCAGCGGCGCCTGCTGGTCGACCTGGTCGGCCGGGCCGGGCTGGCCGACGACCCGCCCGGCTGGATCGAGGAGGTGGAGAAGGTGGCCGTCAGGGCGCTGGAGACCCGCGGCCTGGCGACCGCCGCCGAGCTGGCCAAGGACGACCCCCGCCTCGGCCAGCAGATCGTGCTCGCCGAGGGCAAGCCGTACGAGGGCCGCCAGAGCGTGGTCTCGCGCATCCTGCTGCTGCTGGCGGCCGAGGGCCGGATCGTCCGCGGCCGCCCTCGCGGGTCCTGGGTCAGCGGCCAGTACCGCTGGTCGGCGGTTGACGCCTGGCTGCCCGACGGCGTCCCGCCCTGGTCACTCCAGGAGGCCCAGGCCGAGCTGGTCGGCCGCTGGCTCCGAGGGTTCGGCCCGGCCACGATCGCCGACGTGAAGTGGTGGACCGGCCTGTCCATGGGCCAGGTGCGCCGGGCCGTGGCCGAGACCGGGGCGGTCGAGGTCGACCTGGACGGCACCCCTGGCCTGCTCCTGCCCGACGACCTCGACCCGGTGCCCGCACCCGAGCCCTGGGTCGCCCTGCTGCCGGCCCTCGACCCGACCACCATGGGCTGGGCCGGGCGCGACTTCTACCTCGGCCCCCACCGCCCGGCGCTATTCGACCGCAACGGCAACGCCGGCCCGACCATCTGGCTGGACGGCCGCGTCGTCGGCGGCTGGGCCCAACGCGCGACCGGCGAGGTCGTCCTCCGTCTCCTCGAGGACGTCGGCGCCGAGTCCACTACGGCGATCGAGGCCGAGGCGGCCAGCCTCAGCGACTGGCTCGCCCCGCTCCGGGTCACCCCCCGGTTCCGCACCCCGCTGGAGCGCGAGCTGATCGCCTAGCCGGTCACTCGGACGGCATCAGGATCCAGAGGATCGGGTAGACGATGATCTGGCTGCCGGGGATGACGATCAGGGTGACGATGAACAGGATCCTCATCATCGTCGGGCCGATGCCGAACCGGCGGGCCAGCCCGGCGCAGACCCCGCCGAGGATCCTGCCCTGGCGCGGCCGGACGAGCCCTTGACGACGAAACGATTCCATCTCTGCGGTCCTCCATGACCTCGATGTTTCTCCTCCACCCTAGGAGGGATGCCCCGCCGGCGGCATCGGGTATCGGCCCGCGGATCGCCGCGGGCGGGTCAGGGTCCGGTCAGGGACATCCCCGATAGCGCCTGGTATGCTCCGGCGCCATGCCGCCGCCCCCGACCCTGGCCGACCAGGTGAGCCGGCTCTACGACCTGGTCGCGGGCTACCACGCCACCCACCTGCTGGAGATCGCCCGGGAGCTGGGCGTCTGGGAGGCGCTGACCCAGGACCCGGGGCTCGCCTCCGGCGCGCTCGCCGACCGGCTCGGCACCGACCCGTTCTACACCGACGTGCTCTGCCGCACCGCGTTCTCCTTCGGGCTACTGGACCGCGACGGCGACGGCTGGCGCATGGCCCCCCACTTCGACCAGATCCTCGGCAATCCCGACTCGAGCTTCTACCTGGCCTGCGCCCCACGGGTCCACATGGTCCTCGGCGAGGACTACCGCGACTACCCCGGCCACTTCCGCGCCGGGACCCGCCGGCCCTACCAGGAGCACGGCGAGCGCTTCATGCGTGAGGTCGCCGAGGCCCTCAAGACGCTGCCGAGGATCTTCCTCGACCTGGTGCTGCCCAACCTGCCCGGCCTGAACGCCCGGCTGGCCGGCGGCGCCCGGGTCCTTGACGTCGGCTGCGGGGGCGGCTGGGGGGTGGTGCAGCTCGCCGAGCGGTTCCCCCAGACGACCTGCGTCGGGGTCGACCTCGAGCCCTACTCGGTCGAGCTGGCCCGGCGGCTGATCGCCGAGCGGGGCCTTGAGGGCCGCTGTGAGGCCCGCCTTGAGAGCGTCGACCAGCTCGGCGAGGACGGCACCTACGACGTCGCCACCAGCTTCCTGGTCGTCCACGAGATCGCCCCGGCCCTGAAGCCGGGGGCGTTCGCCGCGGTCGCGCGGGCCCTGAAGCCCGGCGGCTACTTCCTGGTCTTCGACGAGACCTACCCGGAGACCGACGAGGCGCTGCGGACGATGCCGTCCCGCTTCGCCGCCATGGCCCAGTGGTACGAGCTCACCTGGGGCAACATCGTCGGCACCCGCTCCGAGCTGCACGCCCTCTGCCGGGACGCGGGCCTCGAGGTCGCCGAGGAGACCACCTTCTCCCGTTTCAGCATCCTGGTCGCGGCCAAGCCCTAGGGCCCGGGTCAGGGGGCGGAGGGGGTCTCCGGCTGGGAGTCCAGGACTCGCTTGGCGATCTCGGCCAGGGGGAGCTGGCGGTCCATGGCCGCCCGGCGCATGCGGGTGTAGGCCTGGTCCTCGGTGAGGCCGAACTGCTCCATCAGCCGTCCCTTGGCCTTCTCGATCACCTTGCGGGCGGCCAGCTTGGACTCGAGGTCGTCGACCGTGCCCTGGAGCTCGCGGCGGTCGGCCGCCCGGGCGAGGGCGACGCTCACCCCGGCCAGCAGCTGGGCCGGCTGGAACGGCTTGACCAGGTAGCCGATGGTGCCGGCGTCGGCCGCCTCCTCGACCAGCTCCTTGTCGGAGAAGGCGGTCAGGACGAGCACGGCCGGGCCCTCGGAGGTGATCTGACGGGCCGCGGTGAGGCCGTCGACCTTGGGCATCTTCACGTCCATGACCACGAGGTCGGGACCGAGCTCACGGGCAAGGCGCAGGGCCTGCTCGCCGTCGCCGGCCTCGCCGACCACGGTGTGCCCACCATCCTCAAGGGTCTCGACGATGTCCACCCGGATCAGGACCTCGTCTTCGGCGACGAGCACACGCGCCATCCTGCTCCCTCCACGAACGTCGGGTAGGCATCGTAGCCCGGAAGCGGGTGGGGGCGTCATGCCGTCCCTTCGTGGGCCTGCTCGATGGCCGCGACCTCGGCCCGGGGCGCGACCCGCCAGAAGGCGGCCTGCGCGCCGTCCCAGGCGTCGAGGATCTCGCCGGCCACCGCCGAGCCGGTCAGCTCGTGGTGAGCCTCGATCAGCTCCCGCAGGAAGACCAGCTCGAACTCGTCCGGCCGGACCGGCCGCACCAGCTCGTCGTTGAGCTGGTCGAGGGCCTGGCTGTCGGGGTCGTAGAGGAACAGTTCGCCCCCGGTCATGCCGGCGCCGAGGTTGCGGCCGACCGGTCCCAGCACGATCACCGAGCCGCCGGTCATGTACTCGCCGCAGTGGTCGCCGACGCCCTCGACCACCGCGGTGGCCCCCGAGTTGCGGACCGCGAACCGCTCACCGGCCCGCCCGGCGCAGAACAGCTCGCCCCGGGTCGCCCCGTACAGGGCGGTGTTGCCGATCAGGACGGGGGCGCCGGCGTCGTCGGCGGGCGGGCGGACGACGATGCGGCCGCCGCCCATGCCCTTGCCGACGTAGTCGTTGCAGACGCCGGTGAGCCGCAGATCGATGCCGGGGGCCAGGAAGGCGCCGAAGCTCTGCCCGGCCGTGCCCTCGAGCTCGATCCGCGCCCGGCCGGCGGGCGGCCGCGAGCCGAAGGCGGCGCCGACGGCCACGCCCAGCCGGGCTCCGACCGACCGGTCGGTGTTGGTGATCGGGTACTGGAGGTGAACCAGGCCGCCGTCGCGCAGCCCCGGCCAGGCCTCGTCGTGGATCCGGTCGCCGAGCTCTGAGCGGGGGCGCTGGATCGGGTCGGAGGCCATGAACCGGGTCGCCGGGACGGGTCCGTCGTCGGCCCCGGTGGCCAGCAGGGGTGACAGGTCGAGGCTGTCGGCCCGGGCGTCGCCGGTGCGACGCTGGCTGAGCAGGTCGACCCGGCCGACGGCCTCGTCAAGGCTGCGGAGCCCGAGGGAGGCCAGCAGCTCCCTCGTCTCCTGGGCCACGTACTCGAGATAGTGGACGACCATGTCCGGGGTGCCGGTGTACTTGGCTCTGAGGTCGGGCCGCTGGGTGGCGATGCCGACCGGGCAGTTGTCCTGGTGGCAGGTCCGGACCATCAGGCAGCCCTCGGCCAGCAGGGCGGCCGTGCCGAAGCCGAACTCGTCCGCCCCGAGCAGGGCCGCCACCAGCACGTCGCGGCCGGTCTTGAAGCCGCCGTCGACCCGGACCTTGCAGCGCGAGCGCAGGTTGTTGGCGACGAGGGCCTGCTGGGTCTCGGCCAGGCCCAGCTCCCAGGGCGCGCCCCCGTGCTTGATGGAGGACAGCGGGCTGGCCCCGGTGCCGCCGTCGGCGCCGGAGACCATCACCACGTCGGCCAGCGACTTGACCACCCCGGCGGCGACCGTGCCGACCCCGGCCTCGGCGACCAGCTTGACCGACACCTCCGCGGTGGGGTTGGCCTGCTTGAGGTCGAACACCAGCTGGGCCAGGTCCTCGATCGAGTAGATGTCGTGGTGGGGCGGGGGCGAGATCAGGGCCACCCCGGGCTGGGTGTGGCGCAGGCGGGCGATCTCGGCCGAGACCTTGTGGCCGGGCAGCTGGCCGCCCTCGCCCGGCTTGGAGCCCTGGGCGATCTTGATCTGGAGCTCGACGGCGTTGGCCAGGTACGCCGGGGTGACCCCGAAGCGGCCGGAGGCGACCTGCTTGATGGCCGAGCTGCGCTCGGTGCCGAAGCGGGCCGGGTCCTCGCCGCCCTCGCCACAGTTCGACCGGCCGCCGACCCGGTTGAGGGCGATGGCCAGGGTCTCGTGCGCCTCGGGGGACAGCGACCCGAGGCTCATCGCCGCGGTCGAGAACCGGGCCAGGATGTCGGCCGCCGGCTCGACCTCGTCAAGGGGCACGGGCGGGCCGGCCGGGCTGGTGGCCAGCAGGTCGCGCAGGGCGGCCGGGGGCCGCTCGTTGACCAGGCTGGCGTAGTGCTTGTAGCGCTCGAACCCGCCGCCCTTGACCGCCTGCTGAAGCAGGTGGGCACCGCGCTTGGAGCCCTTCAGCTCGGCCCCCTCGCGGACCGTGAAGTGCAGGGCCTGCATGACCTCGGGGTTGGTGGCGTGATACTCGCCCCCGGGGCGGTGCTTGAACCAGCCCGGGTTCTCGAGCCGGGCCAGCTCCGCCTGGCCGGCCCGGTGCCGGTCGAGGGCGTCGGCGGCCAGCTCGTCGAGGCCGATCCCGCCGAGCGGGGACGGGGTGCCGGCGAAGCAGAGGCCGACCACCTCCTCGTCCAGGCCGACGGCCTCGAAGATCTGGGCCCCGCGGTAGGCGTCCAGCACCGAGATGCCCATCTTGGACATGACCTTGAACACGCCCTC